>CAZIBT010000119.1:0-3029 GCA_964537435.1 uncultured Nautiliales bacterium
AAATAATTTATATCAAAATCATTGAATTTTTTATATAATAAATTCTCATTTACCATAATTTTTTTTTGAAAATTTTTTATCTTTTTTAATAATTGATGAAGTTTATATTTTTCGAATAATAAATTTAAATCTTTAACATACATTTTAGTTAAAGATTTTAAAAAATCATAAATTAAAGGATCATATCTTATTACAGCCTCATCATTTTCAAATTCTAAAATGATGAATTTGTTATTAAGGTTATAAACTTCATTTAACAACTGATTTTCAAATATCTTAATAAAAGCAAAAATCTCATATTTTTCGCTTTTTGCTTTTAACCATTTGATATCATCAATAAAAATATTTTCAGGAATTTGTTTTTTCCAAAAAAATTCCATCGCTTTTATACTCGGATATGAACCACTACTTATATGCTCTTTTTTTATCAAGCCTTCTTTTTCAAGATTTTGAAAATAACATCTTATAGTCGATGGCGAAATATTTAAATGTGCTAATTTTTTGAGTAAAGACGAGCTAATTGGCTCTTTCTTTTTTATATAACATTTGATCAATTCATCAAGTATTAGCTCAATTTTTCTTTTCATAATTAGCACTCTTTTTTTTCATTTGCCAATGCAATTATACAATTTTATTATTTGTTTGTCAAGTATTTTAATAAAAAAATTTAAAAAACTTTAGTTTATTTTGCTTAAGATTGCTTATAACCTTCATAAAACTTTAAAATTGAAATAAAAAGCGTAGTAACTGCTGGACCAATAATAATACCCCATAAACCAAAAGAAGAAAGACCGGCCACAATTGAAAAGAAAATTAAAAGTGAATTTATCTCAATTTCTGAATCAAATGTTTTTTTGATTATTGCAATTATTAATGGCTTAATAAAAGTATCTGCAATAATTGAAATTACTATGATTGAATACACCGCTACAACAATAGCACCTTTAGTATCTCCTATTGAATACAGATATAAACTCACAGGTCCCCACATCATAATACCGCCTATAATAGGAATTAATGATGAAAAAGCATACATTATACTGAAAAAGAAAAAATCAAGCCCATAAAAACTAACAATAAAACCAAAAAGCACACCTTCTAAAAGTGCCGTTATAATAGTTGAAGATAAAACAACACTCATTACTTCACTTATATTAAAAAACAAAAGTTTTATTTGATTTTCAGGTAAAGGAATTATTTTTTTAAAAAAAAGCGCAATTTTCTCCCCATATAAAATTACAAAGAAAAAAAACACTACTATCAAAAAAGCATCCTTAATAAATACAGCGCTTTTTGTTGTAAGATTTCCAATAAGAGGCAAAATATCATTATATATCTGTGTAATTTTTTCGGGTTGAAGATAAGATTTTATTTTTTCTGAAACAAAATCTGGTAGATATGACAATAACCCTTGAGCTTTTAATGTAATTATTTTGATTATATGAGGGTCAAAATGTGCTATATATTTTCCTATTTCTATTATAAAATAAATAAATGGTCCAAAAAACAAAACAGACAAAATAAATGTATTAAGTCCAACTACTAAATATTTATTTTTAATATGTCTATAAAGAATTAGGTTGATTTTACCAAATGCCAAAGCCATCAAAGTAGCTATTAAAATGTCAAATAAATAAGGCTCGTATGTAAGATATACAAAATATCCCACCAATATTGCCAAAACTGTCAAAAAATTAAATTTCAAATTAGCTCCTTAAAAAAGACTTTCAGCTTTTAAATTCAATATTTCATAACTTTTCCTTGTTGCAATTCTGCCTTTAGGTGTTTTTTCTATAAATCCATTTGCTATTAAAAACGGTTCTATCACTTCTTCAATGGTTCCTTCATCTTCACTAAGAGCCGCTGCTATAGTAGAAAGTCCCAGCGGTTTTTTGGCATTTGCCAAAAGGGATAAAAATTTTATATCAAGTTCATCAAATCCATGTTCATTAATACCCAGTTCATCAAGTGCATATTTTGCAATTTGAGGTGTAATTGTTTTTTGATTTTCAACTTCAGCAAAATCTCTTACACGTTTTAAAAGCCTAAGTGCAATTCTAGGAGTTCCTCTTGAACGTCTAGCAATTTCTTCTGATGCATTTTTTTCAATATTATATCCTAATTTTTTACTGGCAAGGTTAATAATAATTCCAAGTTCTTTTTCATTATAAAAATTAAGTCTAAAATTCATACCAAACCTATCTCTTAAAGGATTACTGAGCATTCCTGCTCTTGTGGTAGCCCCTATTAGAGTAAATTTGGCAATATCAAGTTTTATCGTCTGTGCTGCAGGTCCACTTCCAATTACAATATCAAGTCTAAAATCTTCCATTGCGGAATACAAGACTTCTTCAATACTGGCTTTCAAACGGTGTATCTCATCTATAAAAAGAATGTCTCCTTCTTCCAAATTTGTCAAAATTGCCGCTAAATCACCCGACTTTTCAAGCATTGGAGCAGAAATTGTTTTTATATTTGAATTCATTTCATTTGAAATTATATTGGCAAGAGTTGTTTTACCAAGCCCCGGAGGTCCGAAAAAAAGCATATGATCTAACCCTTCCCCTCTTTTTTTAGCAGCTTCAATGAAAACTCTTAAATTTTTCTTAATTTGCTCCTGTCCTATGTATTCATCAAGACAAGTTGGTCTTAATGATTTTTCATATCCTTCTTCAAAACTTACTTTTTCAATTTCCACAATTCTCATTAATAAATCTCCTCAATATCAGGAAAATTTCCGTTATTCACATCCTCTACATATTTTTCAACAGCATTACGGACAATTTCTGCCCCATTTAAATAACGTCTAACAAACTTAGGTTTAAATTCATCAAAAAACCCAAGCATATCAGACCAAACTAAAACCTGACCAGTAGTATATCTACCTGCTCCTATGCCAATTGTTGGAATAGAAATATTTTCTGTAATTTCTTTTGCCACATCTTCTTTTACACCTTCTATTACAAGCATAACTGCACCAGCCTGCTCCACTGCTTTTGCATCACGTAAAAGTTTTTCTTTTGAATGTT
>CAZIBT010000120.1:0-3027 GCA_964537435.1 uncultured Nautiliales bacterium
CATCAACCCATCAACCCATCAACCCATCAACCCATCAACCCATCAACCCATCAAAGTGTCAGAGTTTAAAATTTTATAATTTTTGTGTTATAATTTTAAAAAAGGAACTTTATGCAATATACTCTTCCTAGAAATTTATATGATGAATTGGTTAAAAAAGTAGGAAAAGATAGTGCTGAAAAATTTGCAGATGCTATTGAATCTTTTTTAGAAATTATCCAAAAAGAAACATCAAAAGAAATAGAAGAAAAAAAAGAGGCTATTAAAGCTACTCTTTATAATGAATTAAGAAATGAACTTGCTACAAAAGAATTTGTAAGAGCTGAGATAAACGAGGTAAGAGCCGAAATAAACGAAATTAAAGCTGAAATTCAAAAAAATAATTTATTATTAAAAATTTTAATCGGTATTTCAATATTTGCATTAACAATATTTAATCCGACTTTTATATCGTTAATAGAAAAGATATTTAAGTAGATAAATAATTTTTAAGTTTTTTATAATCTAATACTTTTATCGATCTTTCGCAATAACAAATTATTTCTTCATTTTTTAGTCTGCTTAAAATTCTACTAAGTGTCTCTGGCGACATATTGAGTTCTTTTGCTAGCATATATTTTTTCTTTCTTAAAAATTTATGAGGAAAATTAAGAAGGGTAAAAATAACTCTTTTTGTTGCGTCATATTTTTGAAGTTTATTAAACTCAAGTTCTTGCAAAATAGAATTACTTAGCATTTTAATTATTCTGTCGCTAAATGGGGGATTGGAGATATAGTTTTTAAATTTTTCAAAATTTATTTTTATGACCTCACTTTCGCTTTCGCTTTTAGCACTTAGACAATAAGGTTTGTTTTGAATTTGCGCTATTAGACCGAATATATCTCCACAGCCGAACTGATTTTTGGGAATTATATTTCCTTTTTCATCGCTATCATACATCAATACATTACCATATGTTATTCCATAAAAATATCTATCCTTTTCCCCTTCAAAAAAAATAATTTCATCTCTTTGATATTTTTTTATTGTGCAAAATTTTGCAATTTCACTTAACAAATTCTCCTCTATATTAAAAAAAAGGGAAATTTTTCTGAGTTTTTGTATCACTCTTCAATTCTTATATAATTTATCGGTTTTATAACAAAATTAAGCTTTTCTATTTCCAAAATTGCATTTTTGATATTTTTTTCAACTGCCCTGTGTGTTGAAAATAAGAGTTTTACATAGCCATCTCTTGGTTTTTGTAGAAAACTTTCAATAGAAATATTGTTTTGGGCTAGAATATGAGCTATTTTTTCAAGAACTCCTAGTTTATCTTTAACTGCAATTCTAAGATAATATTTTGAAACAATATTTTGTGGTTTGACAAGTGTGCATTTTTCAATCTCCAGTGGAATTTTATATCCGAGCATAGGTTTATTGCTACCTCTTGCAATTTCAATAATATCACTAATAACTGCGCTTGCAGTTGCATCCCCGCCGGCTCCTGGGCCATAATACATTGTCTCTCCTACTACATCACCTATTATGCTCACGGCATTCATAACACCGTCTACTTTTGCAATCATTTCACTTTTTTTAATTAATGTCGGATGAACCCTTAGCTCTATTTTTTTATCTAATTTTTTTGCAATTCCAAGTAGTTTTATTTCATAACCGAATTCTTTGGCGAATTCCATATCAGTTAAGTTAATATTTTCAATTCCTTCTATTAAAATATCATCTGGTTTTGCGTCGATATTATAAGCAATGCTTGCTAAGATAAGAAGTTTATGAGCTGCATCATATCCGCCTATATCAAAAGTAGGGTCAGCTTCTGCAAATCCTAATTCTTGAGCTTCTTTTAGCACTTCATTATAATTTCTACCTTTTTTCATTTCGCTTAAAATATAATTACATGTCCCATTTATTATGCCTTTTATTTCCAATATATGATTTGCACTAAGTCCATCTCTTAGGGCTTTAATCACAGGAATTCCCCCAGCAACACTTGCTTCGTATTCAAAAGGTGTTTTTGCTAATTTTTGAAGTTCGAATCTGTAATATGCAAGCAGCGCTTTATTTGCTGTTACTACTGCTTTTTTGTTTTTTAGAGCATCTTTAACCACTTCATAAGCTTTTTCAACACCACCCATAAGCTCTATCACTATGTCGATTTCAGGATTTTGGGTAACCTCTTTATAATCGGTTGTTAGGGGAATGTTAATATTTTTGTGTTTATTTATATCTCTTACAACGCCTTTGATAATTTTTATCTCTTTTCCGGCTCTAGATTTTATTAGCTCTTTATTTTTTTGCAAATTTTTAATAACAGCACTTCCTACTGTTCCAACACCTATTATTCCTATTTTAATCATTATTTTCCTTTAATGATTTTAAAAAATTTTTTACATTTTTTGCCGCTTGACGTATTCTTTTTCCATTTTCTATAAGAGCAATTCTAACATAATTATCTCCATAAGCCCCAAATCCAATGCCGGGGCTTACTGCAATATGAGCTTCAGTTAATAATCTTTTTGAAAATTCCAAGCTTCCAAGATTTTTTGCAATTTCTGGTATTTTTGCCCATACAAACATTGTGGCTTTTGGCTTTTCTATCTCCCAGCCTGCATTTGCAAAACTTTCTATTAACACATCTCTTCTGTGTTTGTAATTTTCTACAATATCTTTAACCAAATGCTGATAATCTCTAAGGGCTACCGTTGCAGCAACTTGGATTGGAGTAAACATACCATAATCAATCCATGATTTATATTTTTGTAACGCTCCTATTAATATTGGATTTCCAACCATAAAACCAACTCTCCAACCAGCCATATTGTAGCTTTTTGATAATGTAAAACTTTCAACTGCAACTTCTTTGGCTCCTTTTGCCTCAAAAATTGAAGGAGTTTTATATCCATCAAACGTAATATCTGCATATGCAATGTCGCTTATTATATAAAGCCCTTCTTCTTTTGCAAAATCGACTGCTTTTTGATAAAAATCTTTATTTACTGTAACCGTTGTGGGATTGTGCGGGAAGT
>CAZIBT010000121.1:0-2936 GCA_964537435.1 uncultured Nautiliales bacterium
AACTCGAAACTTACAACTTGGAACTTTCAATTCCTTTTTCCTCCTTTCTCATCCACCCATTAACACATCCTCTCATCTACCCATTCACCCATTTTCATATTTTTTAGTCCATTCATCAAGGTTATCTCTTAGTTTTCTTTTCAGAACTTTTCCTGTGGCATTTTTTGGCAAATTTTCAACAAAATAGATATGTTTTGGTAGTTTATAATTTGCCAAATGATTTTTTAAGAATTTTTTAAGTTTTAATTCATCCACATCAGTTTCTTCTTCAAGTTCAATAAAAGCAATCGGAATTTCTCCTAAATTTTCATCTTTTTTTCCTACAACAGCACACTCTTTAATTCCTGGATATTTCATACAAATTTCTTCAATTTCTCTTGGATATATATTTACTCCCTTACTTATTATCAAATCTTTTTTTCTATCAAGAATATAAATATAGCCTTCTTCATCCATTTTTCCTATATCACCGGTTAATAACCATCCATTTATCAATGTTTCATTTGTGGCGTCTTCTCTTTTGTAATATCCCATCATTACATTATCGCCCTTTACTATAATTTCTCCTACTGCGCCTATTGGAACTTCTATAAGATCATCATTAACAATTTTTACTTCAACTCCGGGAATTGCAGGACCAACTGATCCTATTTTTTGTTTTTCGTATCTATTTACAGCTACAATGGGAGATGTTTCGCTAAGTCCATATCCTTCAAGAAGTTTAGCTCTTTTAAATTTTGACTGAAATCTTTTTAATACTTCTGCCGAGAGGGGTGCAGCGCCGGATACAAAAAAACGCACTCTATTAAACCAATGAAAATAAAAAGGAAGTTTTGCACGAGAAAGTGCAGAAAAAACATCAGGAACCCCAGTAAAAATAGTTACTCTTTTAAGTAAAGTCTGTTTTATGATATTACTAAATGGCATAATAGAACGTATGATAACCACAGCAGAGGCACTATACATAGGCAAAAGCAAATTAACCGTCATGGTAAATGAATGAAACATCGGTAGATATGCAATAAATCTATCTTTATGGGTAATATTTATAAGTTCATTTACTCCTAAAATATTTGAAAATATATTTTTGTATGTAAGCATAGCACCTTTTGGTTTACCGGTTGTTCCTGAAGTATAAATAATAAAAGCCAAATCATCAATTTTTGGTGTATCAATGACTTCGTGTGAATCAAAATTGCTTAAAATTTCTTTAAAAGAAATGTTATTTTCATCAACTTTCTCGATATCCCCTTCCCAAATGATTTTTTTTACCGAAGTTTTTTTTCTTATATTTTTTATATTATTTTTAAGCTTACTTGATGCTATAAGCATATTGGCTTCAATATCATTTAATATAAAAGCAATTTCATCTTCTTTTAAAAACGTATTAATAGGAACTGCTACAGCCCCTATTTTCTGAATACCCTGCATTGCCACAATAAATTCCAAAGAATTCGTTACCAAAATAGGAATTTTATCACCCTTTTTTACGCCTAATAAATGAAGAGCACGTGAGAAAGTATCAACTTTTTTTTTGAATCTCTCCCATGTAATTTTTCTATTATCTATAAAATAAGCAGGTTTATTTTTGTATTTTTTTGCATTTTCTTCTATCATTTCATAAAAATTATTATATTTGTATTTCATATTTTTTCCTTTGATATAATATAATTATTGAATAATATTATATCAAAGGTTTTGAATGCAGCTACCCAAAAATCAAAAAGAACTTCTTGAAAATTTAGAAACTCTTATAAATCAAACTTACAAAATAGAAAATGAATTTATAGAACTGAAAAATATATTAAATGGAGTAATAGAATTCTTACCTCAAGCATTATGGGTAATTGATAAAAACGGCGAAATTATTGTTAAAAACTCAAAAGCTGATGAATTTGATTTCATTCCGAAATCAGGAGAAATAGAATATAAAAACAAATTTTTTTTAATTCAATCATCAAACATTAAAGATAAAAAAATAATCTCCGCCACAGATATTACAAAACAAAAAAGAAACGAAAGACTAATAGCTATGGGACAAATGGCAGCACATTTGGCACATGAAATAAGAAATCCAATAGGTTCTATTTCAATTTTACTCTCAATTCTTAGCAAAAAATGTAATCAATCTGAAATTATACAAGAGATAAAAAGCGCACTTTTTAGGGTTGAGAGAATTATAAAATCAACTTTACTTTTTAGCAAAGGAATAAAACTTCAAAAAAAGGAATTTAATTTTCAAGATTTGCTAAACGACTTGAAAAAAGCAATCAAATATTATTCATTCAGCAAAGAGATAGAATTTATTTTTCCAAAGGAAAACATTACAATCTATGCAGATTACGATTTAATGTTGCTTGTTTTTCAAAATCTGATTTTTAATGCAATAGATGCAATTGAAGAGGGAGAAAATGAAAGTGGAATTATAAAAATAGAATATCAATTTCAAAATAATAACAATATTTTCATAATTACCGACAATGGAAAGAATTTTGAAAATAAAAATATGCTTTTTGAAGCATTCAAATCAACTAAAACCAAAGGTCATGGACTAGGTCTTGCGTTAAGCAAAGAAATAATAAAAAAACATAAAGGAAAAATTGAGCTTTATGATAAAGAAAAAGGATTTAAAATTATCTTACCTAATAAATAATATTTTCACATTCACTCTTATCAATTCCATCACCGTTAATACACTCTAAAAGTCCCGCAGTATCATTGTATTCCATTTTTAATTTTTTATCAGCAGAAAATCTGTATTCATATTTTTTATCTTCATATTCGTCCCAACAATTTATACTATTTGAAGAAGCACATGCATTTACAGGAACTTTTAAAACATATTTGAAAAGTTTGCTCTCCCCTGCCCCACTATCTAATTCATCTGGATATCCGTTTGAGTTTAAATCACTTTTACCATCCCCATTGGGATCCCA
>CAZIBT010000122.1:0-2862 GCA_964537435.1 uncultured Nautiliales bacterium
TTTGTTATCAATACATTTTCTATTGTCCATATCTCTTTTTGCAAAAATTCTTTATTATCCCCAAAAACATTAATAGAGGAGCTTAATATCTTATCTAAATAAATAGTAGCGTTTTTAATAATGGAATTGTAAGTAAAGAACCTATATATATTGTTTTTTTTCATTTCATAAAACTTGGAATATATCAAAAATTTCTTATAAGAAAAAGGAAATTCATCTCTAAAAAAAGAATTGTTTTTTAATTTTGCTAACATTTTGTTTATTTTATTGATTTCATCCATAACAGGATCATTGTTTTCATAGAGATAAAACGTGCTTTTTAATATTAGATAATTTAGTTTATATTCCTCTTTTTTTAAAGAATTTAATTCATTTAAAATATTTTCGCTTTTTTTTAAATAATTTTTTAAAAAAAAATTATAATTGAAAAGTTCGAATATAATTAAAATACCTATAACTAAAAAAGAATTTATTAACATTGAAATTCTACGTATATTCAATTATGTTCCTTTAAAAACTTTGGTGTTTTACCTGTTAGGGTTTTTAAAAATGAAACAATCGCTTTTGCATCTTTGAAAGGAATTTTAAACCCTAAATTATAATAACCCATTTTTTCAACAGCTTTAATAAGTGTTTTTGCACTTGCGTCATGAAAATAAGGTGCGCTAAGCGCAATATTTCTAAGACTTGGCACCTTATACACACATTTATCATCTGGATTGTGGGTTAGAGAATATCTATCTCCTTTACAACTTTTCAAATGATGTATTACTCCCACCTTTTCAAACGAATTTCCCCCTATATTTATTCCGTTATGGCATATAATACATCCATATGATTTAAAAAGCATATATCCTTTTTTTTCTGTTTTAGTAAGTTTTGCTTTTCCTTTTAAATATAAATCGAATTTACAATCAGGCGTATATAAAGCCTTCTCAAATTCACTAATTGCATCCGCTACCATATCATAAGTAATATAATTTTTATGATAAACTTTTTTGAAAAGTTTTTTATATTTTTCTGAAGCATTTAGCCTTTTTTCCACTAGCTCATTTGTCATATCCATTTCATTTGGGTTATGAATAGGACCGTTTATTTGACTTTTAAGAGTAGCAAAGCTCCCATTCCACATCTGGACAAAATTAAATCTAGCATTTAATACAGTAGGAGATTGAATAAAACCTTTTCTGCCATAAACCCCAATACTAACAGGCCTTTTATCCGCCCAACCCTCTGCGGGATTGTGGCAACTTGCACAAGAGATAGTTTTATCACGTGAGAGAATAGTGTCAAAATACAAAAGCTCCCCTAATTTTGCCTTTTGTTTATTATAAGGAGCGTATTCTGGAATAGAAATTATCAAATTTTGACCAAATAAAAAAATAGTAAAAATAAAATAAATTAAAAATCTCATTTAAAGCCTTGCGAATTTATTCTTTGTAAATTTGTTTTATTTCTTCCCTTATAACTCAAAACTAATAACTCAATTATAGCACCCCCCCCCCTCAAAAATCAAGGGTTTCATCGCTATATACTTTGCATTTAATTCTTTTTAATTTTTCTTCAAAATCAATTTTAGGATAATCAATATCTTTAAATGATGAAATAGTCCCTTTCCTTATCAAGTCAGATTTATGGGTAAAAAGTTTAAATCCCAATTTATACAAAGCACACCTAACAGGCGTTGCAACGCTGTAAGTGGTTATTACACCATCTTTATTCAAAATTTTTTTTATATCACTGAAATATTCCATCGTCCAAAGCTCACGATTGACTTTTGGCGAAAAGGCATCTTGATATACAAAATGAATATTTTCCAAATTTTTAATATATTCCCTTGCATTTATATTCGCAACTTCTATTTCTATAAAATCATCTTTATAATAACAATTTTTACTAATTTTTTCAATAATGTTTTTTATTTTTTCAAATTCTTTTGGATAAGAAAAATTTTTAAGAGATTTAATAAGCTCTAAATCAAGTTCGGGAGAGAAAATTTTAAGTTTTTTGTTTTCAGGTCTATTCAATATAGTTACAAACGTGTTATATCCAAGCCCGAAACATATATCCAAAATTCTAATTTCCTTTTCTTTGATATCATTCATCAAATCAAGTGCTACTTTGACATGTTTATGATATGTCTCTTTTAAAGCCCCTTCATTTGAATGATAACATTCGTTATATTTCAAGCTTTTTAGAGTAAATGTATTATCTTTTGTTTTTACTTTTTGATATTTGTTATTTGTTATTGGTGTATTGGTTAATGGTATATTTGTTTTTTCATTTTCCATTTTTCCATTTCCTTCTCCCTTTCTTCTATTTTATCATCTACTCATTTACCCTTTTACTATTAATCATTCTCAACTACTTCCACAAGAGCATTAAAAAGTGTCAAAATTTCGTTATCGGCTTTTCTCAAATGTTTTGAGAGGTCATAACTTATCATCCAAAGCATTTTCGATGCAATATTTGGATACGAATCAAGCAGCGTAATAAAAGAATTATGCACTATTTCTAATGTTTTTACATCATCTATCGCCTTTATTGTCGATGTTACCAATCCACTATCAATAAGATTAATTTCGGCAAAAAATTCATCACCCCCACCCTTAACTCTATTTACCACATAATTGTCATTATAAATGGATGTTTTATATATTTCAACCTCACCTTCAAGCAAAATAAACGCCTTGTCTGAATATTCTCCTTCTCTTAATAAAAATTCGCCCTTTTTATACGCTTTTTCCTCGAAAAATTCGAGAGCTTTTTCATATTCACGCTCATTTAGCGTTTTGAATAACGGATGATTTTTCATAATATCTCCTCTATTATCAGCTGAATTTCACGGCCTTTAAAATTATT
>CAZIBT010000123.1:0-2856 GCA_964537435.1 uncultured Nautiliales bacterium
ATGTAGGATTAATTGTTACAAATAATGAATTTTTTTATAAATATAAAAAACAATTTTTCAATACTAAAAAACCTGTTTTTAAAAAAGGAGAAGAATCCATTAAAAAATGCAAAGCCTTAACACTGATACTTCATGAAAAAAATATCAAAAAAATAGCTTCAACTCTGTTTGATCTTTCATATCAATTGGGAATTACACTTAAATTTTTTAATGCCGATCCTGAAAATCCTCATACTGATATTGTAGAATATTTAAAACATCTGGCAAAACTTTTTAATTTTTCAAACGTTCAGTTTACCGCTACAAAAGACAACCCTATAAAAAAACTGAAAAACGAAAAAAATATCTGTCTTATAGAAGCATTAGAAAAACCTCCTATAAGTAAAATTATAGAAATTATTATGCCAAAAATCGAATTTTCTTATGTATTGCTTGATAAACATAACCAGTTTTTGATACCCATAATAAAGGAAACCTATGAAAATCAATATTAAAACGCCAAATAAAAATTATGATATCTCAATTGGAAAACTTCCCGAAATAAAAATTAATTCAAAAGTTGCCGTAATTACAAACCCAAAAGTATCTGGACTTCATATCAATTATCTAACACAGCATCTAAAAACAAAAGAACTTCATATAATAACGCTTCCTGATGGAGAAGAATATAAAAATTTTGAAAGCATAAATTATGCACTTGATAGACTTTTTGATGCAAAATTCGATAGAAATTCATATATTATTGCTTTTGGAGGAGGAGTTATAGGCGATATGAGCGGATTTACAGCCGCTATTTTTTTAAGAGGTATCAAATTTATTCAAATACCCACAACACTACTTGCAATGGTAGATAGCTCAGTAGGGGGGAAAACAGGAATAAATAATAAATATGGCAAAAATTTAATAGGAAGTTTTTATCAACCAGAAGCCGTATATATCGACACTCATTTTCTTTCAACCCTTGAAAAAAGAGAATTCTCAGCAGGAATGGCTGAGATTATTAAAATGGCTATAATGTTTGATAAAAAATTTTTCGAAAATCTTCAAAACGGAACATTAAAAATTGAAGAAACAATAAAAAGAAGCGTTGAATTAAAAGCTAATGTTGTAAATCAAGATGAAAAAGAAAAAGGAATTAGAAGCGTGTTAAATTATGGGCACACTTTTGCTCATGTAATTGAAAACATAACAAATTACAAAACATATCTTCATGGAGAAGCCGTTGCAATAGGAATGGTTATGGCAAATGAACTGGCGGTTGAACTTGGACTTTTAAATAGAAATGAAGCAAAAGAAATTAAAAATTTACTAGAAAATTATGATCTTCCTACATATTTTGAAATAAAAGATATCAATGAATTTTATAATCATTTCTTTTTGGATAAAAAAACAATGGATAATAATATTAAATTTATTTTGCCAAAAGGTATAGGAAATTTTGAAATAGTTAAAAATATTGATAAAAAAACTGTTTTAAAAATATTAAAAAAGTTTCAGAATGGATAATTTATTAAAACTAAAACATTTATATAAATTAAAAGAATCTGGTGTAGAATATTTCGAAGGCTTTGGGAGCAAAGAAATGAAAATAGATATGCCAAATGAACTTATAGAGCTTGAAAAAATATGCAAAAACTGCACTCTTTGTGATCTTAGTAAAACAAGGACAAATGTGGTTTTCGGTGAAGGAAATCCAAATTCTAAACTGATGTTAATAGGAGAAGGACCTGGGGAGATGGAGGATAAAACTGGCCATCCGTTTGTTGGAAGAGCCGGTCAGTTGCTTAATAAAATTTTAAAAAATGTGTTAGAACTAGAAAGAAGTGATGTTTATATTGCAAACATAGTCAAATGCAGACCTCCACATAACAGAGTGCCTACAATAGAGGAAGCCCAAAGCTGCAAACCATATCTTATAAAACAGATAGAAATAATTAAACCTAAAATTCTTGTTTGTTTAGGAAAAACGGCTTTTATGTATCTGATGGATACAGATATGCCAATAAGCAAAGTTAGAGGGCAAATATTTGAATACAAAGGCATAAAAGTGATACCTACTTTTCATCCAAGTTACTTACTTAGGAATCCAAGCGCTAAAAAAGAGAGCTATAAGGATTTTTTACTGATAAAAAGTATGTTATAAAATAATTAAAACGGAGAGGAAAATGAAAAAAATTGTAATTTTTATGTTTATAAGTTTAGCTTTTGCAAATAATATAAATTTCATAAATCCTTTTGAAAATAATATTTCATCGCAAAACACCATTATAAACGATACAAATAAAACAATAAAAAACAGTGAAATAAATAAAACAGATACAAATATAACACAAAACAAACAAGAAACCAATATTTCCAAAACCACACACATAAACGCTCTCGATAAAAATATTACAGATATAAATGTTTCACAAAAAATAAAATTAACAGAAATTAATGTTTCAAAAGAAACAAATGCCACTGAAGAATCTAATAAAAGCATAATCCAAACAGAAAATTTTGAAGATACTTTCAAATCTTTAAAACCCAATATAAAATTAGCCATCGTAATTGATAAAAAATTTTTTAAAAAATATCTTCCTTCCATTATAAATTCTCTCAATGCATATTTTTTATACAAAAACATAAACTATACAATACAAGTGTTTAATGAAAACAATTTAACAAATGCACTCAATTACAAATATATAATGTTTTATGCTATCGATCCAAATATTATTTATTCTTTAAGCAATTATCAAAACAATTTTTATTTGCCGATTATCAATAAAAACGAAATTCAAACAAATGCTCTAAATATTTATTTTGGTGGCATTAATTATAAAAAACAAATAAAAAAATCATCAAGTTTTATAC
>CAZIBT010000124.1:0-2836 GCA_964537435.1 uncultured Nautiliales bacterium
CATTTTCCAAAACTACTACATTCCATAAACAATTCTCCTATTTAATATTTTTCTCTCTTATTAACCTAGGAACTTAGAACTTTTTCCTTTTCTCCTCTTCCCACTTCCTTCACTCATTCACCCATCAACACATCAACTCATTTACTCATTCACCCATTTACTTACTTGAAACTTTGAACAAGACCCATAACCACCAAATCCCATCCATCAACCAATATAAAAATAAGTATTTTAAATGGCAAACTTATCATCACAGGAGGTAACATCATCATACCTAAACTCATCAAAATAGAGCTTACCACCATATCAATAATCAAAAATGGTAAAAAAAGTAAAAATCCTATTTCAAATGCCGTTTTAAGCTCACTTACCATAAATGCCGGGACTAAAACAGTTAAAGGAACATCATTTATTGTTTTTGGATTTGGAAGATGTCGTATTCTAAAAAAAAGGGCTAAATCTTTTTCTCTAGTATTTTTTATCATAAACATTTTAAAAGGTTTAATAGAACGCTCAATTGCTACATCATATCCTATTTTTTCCTGCATATAAGGTTTTATTCCATTATCATAAGCTTTTTTTGCATAAGGCTGCATTATAAAAAATGTCAAAACAAGCGCCAATGAAACCAAAAGTGTCGTAGGAGGAGATTGAGGTGTTCCAAGAGCTTGCCTTAAAAAACCAAATACCACCAGTATTCTAACAAAACTAGTAGTAACCAAAACAATACTAGGTGCTAAAACCAAGATAGTCAATAAAAGCATAACATTTAGTGTATTAACAAGTTCTTTAGGAGAATTTGGAGCGCTTAAAGATAAATTAATAGTTGGAATTTGAGGAGCTGCGGCATAAACCAAAACGCCTAAAACTAAAAAAAAGATTATTTTTTTCATTTTTTAATTTTATCTAAAACCGATTTTTTTATCTGTTGTTTTTGTTGTGTAGCAAAAAACCATATTTCAACCCTTCTGTTTTTTGCCCTACCCTGAGGAGTATCATTGCTAGCAATGGGATGATACTCTCCATAAGCCGCAGCACTTAATTGTTTAGGATTAACACCGTTTTTAATCAAAATTTTAAGCACACTAAGCGCCCTTGCGGCGCTAAGTTCCCAATTATCCCCATATGGAGAAGTTGGAGGCGGAGGAGTATTGTCGGTGAAACCTTTTATTTGTATTTCAATATTTTTAGGCAAATATTCTCTAATTATCAAAGCAATTCTTTTTAAAAACAAAAGTGTATCTACATTTGTAATTTTAGCACTACCCGGAGGAAAAGTAATATCTGCTGGAAGCCTTATAAAAAATCCTTTTTCACCTTCTTCAAGAACAATATTTGTTCCTTTACCACCCTGAGTAAATTGTTTAAATTCCGATATTGCTTGTGAAAGTTTGTTAACGGTTCTTGCCGTTTCTTCATTTTTTTCAATAGGAGTGGCTTTCATGATTCTTTCACGGGAAATTTCTGTTTGAGTTCCGCCGTTTAAAACACCAAGAGATCCTGCAAGTGAACCTATGGCTTCTTGAACTTTTTTGGCATTCATTGTAGACATAGACAAAAGCAAAACGAAAAAACATAAAAGAAGACTCATTAAATCCCCAAATGTTGCCAACCACTCTGGCAAACCTTCCGGACATTCGCATTTACATTTTTTAGCCACTTGTTTCCTTATTCAAATTGTGATTTTCTTTTACTAGGTGGTAGAAAACTTAATAGTTTTGCTTCAAGCGTTCTTGGGTTATCGCCCGCCTGTATTGACATAATACCTTCAATTATCATTGTTTTTGCCAAAATTTCATCATTATTTCTTATTGCAAGCTTACTAGCAACAGGATTACCTATAATATTACCTATCATTGCACCGTATAATGTCGTAAGCAAAGCAACCGCCATTGCAGGACCGATTGAACTAGGATCTGACATATTAAGAAGCATAGCAACAAGCCCAACCAATGTTCCAAGCATTCCAAAACCTCCAGCAAGTCCCGACCAAGTGCTAAAAATACTAGCCATTGATTTATGTCGTTCATCCATTTGTTCCAAATCTATTTCTAATAACTCTCTAATAGTATCAGGTTCGTTTCCGTCAACTGCCATTGAAAGACCTTTTTTTAAAAATTCGTCTTCTTCATTTGCAGCGGCACTTTCAAGAGAGAGTATCCCGTCCCTTCTTGCTTGTGTTGCATAATCTACTAGTTTTTTGATTAATTCTTCGTAATTAGGTTGATAAGAAGGCTTTATAGCAATTAAAAATACTTTTGGAAATTTTGCCATCATATCCATTTTATATGATATTAACAATGACATAATAGAACCTAAAATAACAATTAATACGGATTGAGGATCGATATAAGGGCCTACCCCCACTCCCATTGCCATTGCCGCAATAATAAGACCAAGCGCTCCAACTATACCTATAACGCTAGCTAAATCCATTAAAAAAGCCTTTTTTGATATAATTGTAACAAAAAAAAGGAAATTTGTATGCTTCAAATAATTATTCTGGCTGCCGGTAAGGGAACACGAATGAAATCCAATACTCCCAAAATTCTCCATACTCTTTGTGGAAAACCCATGATCGATTATATAATTGAAGAATCTTTGAAAATTACAGATACTATAGATATAGTTTTAGGCCATAAATTTGAAGAAGTAAAAGAAAAATTACAAAAATATAATATCAATATACATAAACAAGATTTAGAAAAATTCCCAGGAACTGGAGGGGCACTGATTAGTTTAATTAAAAATAACAAATGGAAAATGGAAAATGGAAAAGTTTTAATCCTAAATGGAGATATGCCACTAATAAGAAGTGAAGAAATTAAAAAGTTTT
>CAZIBT010000125.1:0-2797 GCA_964537435.1 uncultured Nautiliales bacterium
TGTAATCCTTGTTTAAAATAAGGATCGTTTTTTAATTCTATCGTTATAGGCATTACATCCTCCTTTATTCTTTTAATCAAAATATTATTTAACTCGGGTCTGTATCTTGCAAATGAAAACAGTTTTTTTATGTAATCTTTTCTTTTGTTTTCATCCAATTTTATTAACTCTTCAATTATAACATTAATATATCTATTTTCATCTTGAATATCACACAATACAGCCAAAATTTTATCTTCCAAATCTTTTGAATTTATTAGCTCAGAACAATTTATTTCTTTTATGTTTTTTAATAAAAATTCATATTTTAAATTTTTCAAATCTATTTTATTTTCCATTTTTAAAGGCTTATCTCCTACATATAAACAAATTTGCGTTATATTTTCGCAATTGTATTTTTGTTTAATCAAAAGAAAATATTCAAGCATTCTAAAAGGCATATTTTTATCGTTATAACTTTGAAGTTCTAAATGAAAAATTGAATTATCTTCCATCAAAACTATCAAATCTGCTCTTTTGTCTTTAACCTCAGGTAAATTGCTATCAAGTAATTTTTTGCCATTTTTCCCCGTGAGAGATTTTATAAATTTTTTAGGAAGAGATGAAATTACATCCCTTAATGTTATGTCTATTTTGATATTTTGCATTCAGCTGCTTTTTTAATCATCTCTTTAAAAACATTAACATCCAAACTAGCACTTCCAACCAAAACTCCATCTACATTTTCTACCCCTAAAATATCTTTAATATTATTTAATTTTACGCTTCCGCCATAAAGCAAAGGTCTATCGGTAAATTTCCTAATCTCAGCGTGGGTTGCTTGGATTTGTTCGATTTTGGCGCTTACTCCTGTGCCAATAGCCCAAACAGGCTCATAAGCGATTATAAGTTTGTCATAATCTAAATCAATACCTTCAATTTGCCCTTTTAAATATTCGACCACAGCTTCAATGCCCTTTTGTCTTATTTCAAGAGGCTCACCTATACAATAAAAAATTTCAAAACCTTCATTTTTAAAAAATTCAAACTTTTTGGCAATAAATTCTTGAGTTTCGCCTAAAATATGTCTTCTTTCGCTATGGCCTATAAGAATTCTTTTGATATTAAATTCATTTAATTGCTCAAGTCCTATTTCTCCCGTGTATGCTCCGTTAACTGCTGGATAAGCATTTTGAGCTCCTACGATTTTGTCTTCAAATAGAGCACTTTGAGGTGGAAACACTGCAACTTTTACTTTGTTGAATTTAATGTTTTTAAGCTCTTCTAAATATTTTTTTACCTCTTTTCTAGTTTTATGCATTTTAAAATTAGCCGCTACTATCATTTTGATTCTTTCAGCTTTTTTACATCCGTATCAATCTGTTTTACAATCCAAAACATAGATAAAACCACAAGAGACGCTAAAATTATTAGAAAAACAACCGGAACAATATATTCATAACTCATTTCAACTCCTTTATTAAATCTTCTATTTTTAAATGTAATTTATAAAACATTAACAATGATAACATAAAAATAATTAATCCTATAAATGAAAAAATTATAGAATAAAAAGGTTTTGTTTTAACAAAAACCTGATATAAATTTGTTGTCATACCACTTAAAAGAGCAATATCAAAAATTATAAGACCTCTTATATATTCTTTGTAATATCCTATCTTTTCTTTTACAATATTCACTACTTAATCTCCAAAGCTTCAATTCCCGGGAGTTTTTTACCTTCAAGAAGTTCAAGACTTGCTCCTCCTCCAGTTGAGATGAATGTCATTTCTTCATCATCCCCAGCCCTTGCAACCGCATCGGCCGTATCGCCACCTCCTACTACTTTAATTCCATGGCTTCTTGCTATTTCGTGGGAAATTTTAAATGTTCCTCGAGAGAATTTGTCCATTTCATAAACCCCCATAGGACCATTCCAAAGAATTGTTTGAGCATCCCACAAAACTTCACCAAAAAGCCTAACACTTGCAGGTCCTATATCAAGCCCCATCCAATTATCCGGAATCTCCTGAAAAGTAACATATCTTACAATTGAATCCTCACTGAATTTATCTGCAACCATAATATCCACAGGCAAATAAAATTTAACCCCTAATTCTTTTGCTTTTTTTATAATATTTTGAGCTTCTTCAATCAAATCATCTTCAACCAATGACTTACCTATATTATATCCGAGCGCTTTAAGGAATGTAAAAGCCATTCCCCCACCCACTATCATTTTATCTACTTTTGGCAAAAGATTAATAAGTGCTTGTAATTTTCCGCTAACTTTACTCCCACCTACAACCGCAACAAAAGGTCGCACCGGATTATTAAGCAGTTTATAAAAAAAGTTTATTTCTTTTAGAAGCAAAAATCCGGCGGCTTTATGAAATTTATCGTAAAGATTTGCAATTGCATGAACACTTGCATGAGCTCTGTGGCTAACTCCAAAAGCATCATTTACATAAAATTCACCGTATTCACTTAGCTCTTTTGCAAATTCCATATTATCTTTTGTTTCTCTCGGATCAAACCTGAGATTTTCAAGAAGCAGAATTTCCCCTTCTTTTAAAGAAGCAGCTTTTTTTTTGGCATCTTCTCCTACTACGTCTTTTGCCATAGCAATATCCATTTGCAAAAGATGAGATAATCTTTTCGCAACGGGTTTTAAGGAAAATTTTTCATCAATGCCTTTTGGTCTTCCTAAATGAGAACCAATAACAATTTTACAGTTATGATCCAGTAGATATTTAATCGTTGGTAAAGCCATTCTTATTCTTCTATCATCAGTAATATTTCCAAATTCATCCAAAGG
>CAZIBT010000126.1:0-2772 GCA_964537435.1 uncultured Nautiliales bacterium
ATTTAATAACTGATAGACTTATTGAAGGTGCAAAAGATGCATTTATAAGAAATGGAGGGGAGGAAAATAATTTGGATCTAATTTTGGTTCCTGGTGCATTTGAAATTCCTTTCGCACTAAAAAGAGCTATAAAAAAAGACATTTATGATGGAATAGTATGTGTAGGAGCGGTAATAAGAGGTGCAACACCACACTTTGATTATGTGGCTGCAGAAGCTACCAAAGGAATAGCTAATACCACTTTAAATTTTGATACACCTGTAACATTTGGACTTTTAACAACAGACACTATTGAACAAGCAATTGAAAGAGCCGGAACAAAAGCTGGAAATAAAGGTTTTGAAGCAATGACAGGTCTTATTGAAATGATAAATTTATATAAAGAGTTATGAAATTTGAATTTGATTTGAGACAAAAACTGGATTTGGCTATTGCAATTAGTGGTTTGATATTAGTAGTGAGTGCAGCTTTTTTAAGATTTTTCAATTATCTTTTTACACCAAAAGAGTTTGAAAAATTTACATTAATTTTAATACCTGAGAGTCTGATATTTTCAGGTCTAATTATTTATAAAATATGGAGGTTATTATAATGGCAACTATTACACACGCAAGAGAAGCGGTTATTCAGACGCTTTATGCATTAGAACAGGGCAATGACAAAGCGAAAGAACAATTTGATGAGTTACTTAAAGAAAAAAAAATAAAAAATAAAAAAGCCGATTTTGCAAAAAATACTCTAAAAGGCGTTTTAGAAAATATTAATGAAATAGATAATATTATAAAAAAACATTTGATTGACTGGGATTTTGAAAGGCTTGATAAGATCGACAAACAGATATTAAGACTCGGAATATATGAAATTAAATATACTGACACTCCTTTTCAGATAGTTATAGATGAAGCAATAAAACTTGCTAAAAACTTCTCAGAAGATAAAGCAAAAAGTTTTATAAATGGAATATTAGATAGGGTGGCAAAAGAAAAATAACCCCCTATTTTAAAATTTCAGGCTTAAATTCATCCACAAGTTTGTTTTTATCTGTTTTTAGTAGATCTTTTTTTACAATTCTAAATATTTTATCTTTGTTTTTCATTTCTTTTAAAATATCATCTGCTACTGTTTTAGGAATTGCGAGAAATATCTTTTTTTCTCCAAGTTCGTCTATTAACATATCAATATCTTCAGCAACGCATTTAACCGCTTCTTTATAAATTTCTTCTTTTAAATTATGTTTCTCGCCGCTTGCTGCTCTATTTAAAAAACCGGCTTTTTTGATTCCTTCCTCCACTCCTGTAATCAAATCGCTTAATTTTTTATGAGCCTGTATAATATCAATGCCTTTTATAAAATCAAGTTTTATTTCATTTGGTTTAAGCCCTGCTTCTGCCTCCGGCGTTCTTGGGTTTGCTTTATATGCTTTAATTTCTCCCAAACTTGCAACTATTACCAAATCTCCAACTTTCATTATGTCTCCTTTTTTATTAAATTATATCTTAATTTTAGGTAAATTAAAATCTTTTTTATAAGCAAAAAGCCGCAAAATAATACCAAAAATAAAAACAATAACCACACTAAAAAGATTTGTTTTTAAAAAATAAAGCAAAAATCCGATAATTAAAGAGATACTTGCGTAAAAATTTTTTATTAAAACAAAAGGTATTTCGTTAATGAGCGTATCTCTTAGCATTCCTCCACCTACTGAAGTTATAAAAGATAAAAACATTACACCAAATATATTAAAATGAACACTCAACCCAACCAATGCGCCTGAGATTGAAAAAGAAACTAAACCTATCGTATCTATTATTATAAATAAAAATTTATTTTCAATCTCTTTTTTGTGAAATTTAAAAATAAAAGAAACAAAAACAGATATTAAAACAATAACTCCAGGTAAAACAGTGCTAAAAGCAAATATTTCTCTATTTGCAACTATATCTCTTATGATTCCGCCTCCAAGTGCGGTTAAATATGAGCTTAACACTACACCTAATAAATCAAGGTTTTTTCTAACCCCTATCAAATATCCGCTTATACTAAAAGCAATAATACCTATAATATCTGTTATTTCAAAAATGTTTTATCCTTTGCGAATGAGTAATTGCAACAGCTATAGCATCTGTAATATCAAGAGGTTTAATATCCCCTTTAACACCTAAAATTTTTTTCACCATAAAAGCAACTTGCTCTTTTTTTGCTTTTCCGTTTCCTGTTACTGCTTTTTTTACTTGTAAAGGAGTATATTCGAAAAAATTTCCGTGAAGCTGTAAAATTCTAAGAGACAATGCACCTCTGAACTGAGCTAGTTTTAAAACTGTTTTGGGATTATATGCATAAAATATATCCTCCATTGCAACTTCATCAATATTATTTTTTAATATCAGATCAATACCCTCTATTAACTGAGTTATTTGAAACTGAAGTTCTTTTTGTGTAATTTTAATAAAACCAGCATCAATTAAATAAAGCTTTGGATTTGTTTCAATAATTGCATATCCACTTCTTTTAGTTCCAGGATCAATTCCCAATATTTTCATTCAACCTCTTTTCATTTTATTATTCACAATTCATTCACTATGTGAAAAAAAGGATTAGACATTTTAAATTCAATATGATAAAATAATATTCACATCTATTTTCACTAAATTTTCACAAATGTGAAAAAAAATTTATTCACAAAAGGTGTAAAATTTGCTATTTGATAAAATAAAAAATGAATTAAAAAGTGAAAATCTATTGAATTATAATAAATTTATAAAAAATTTGGAA
>CAZIBT010000127.1:0-2763 GCA_964537435.1 uncultured Nautiliales bacterium
TTTTAGATTTCTATTATGATTTCCTAGACGTTCAAATAAAAGAAGAAATAACAATCTCAAAAATACCTACATTTTTAAAAGAGTTATATGAAAATAAAAGCACAATTGTTTTATTCAGTGTTTACAAAGGAATTCCAATTTCAAACCAAACCAAAATTATTTCTGTAAATCAAAATTCAATTGATGTAAATGCAAACAGACATCAACTTATAGCATCAAAATTTCAAAAAGAGATTTATTTACTTCATATGCCTTCAAATAAAACATTCAAAGCTTATATACAAAAAACAATTCTCCCAAAAAAAATTTTAACACTTTCAAATATCGAGCAAATTGAAAGAAGTGCTTTAAAAAGAAATAATATAAGAGTCCAACCAAAAGAGAAGATTAAAGCTAATGTAATAATAAATGGAACACAATTTACAGGTGATATATATGATCTATCAATAAATGGTATAAGTATTATTTACAAAAAAGCCTTACCTGTAAATATAAATGATATAGCCTTAATAAAATTTAAACTTGAAAAAATTTTTTCTTTTTATTCCGAATTAAAAAGTATAAGCAATTATAATAACTTTTATAGATATCATTTCTATTTTGAACCTTCATCTCCAGAAGATGCCGAACTTGCAAGATATATTGCAAAAAGAGAACAGGAAATTATTCAAGAATTGACAGAATACCTAAATCGCGAATTTATTGATTTCTAGCCAAATAGAAATTTTTTTTAAATTCATTAAATTGCTTTTTCAAAATAGCTTCCCTAGCCTCTTTTACCAAATTCAGATAATAATGCAAATTATGTATGGTAGCTAATCTAAAATAGGTAAGCTCTTTTGATTTATATAAATGATTTAGATAAGCCCTTGAAAAATTACGGCATGTATAACAAGTGCACTTCTCATCAATAGGACTTTTATCGAGCTTATATTTTGCGTTCTTAATTCTTAGTGTGCCAAATGAAGTAAAAAGATAGCCATTTCTTGCATTTCTTGTAGGCATTACACAATCAAACATATCAATTCCTCGCTCTATCGCTTCTATTATATCCTCAGGCCTTCCCACCCCCATAAGATACCTCGGCTTATTTTTTGGTAAAAAAGGCTCTGTTGCTTCAATGGTATCATACATTTCTTGATTTTCCTCCCCTACACTAAGTCCTCCTATTGCAAACCCGTCAAATCTCCACCCTTCATATTCAATCCCAACCAAACTTTCGGCAGAAAGTTTTCTAAATTCTTTATCTGTTCCTCCCTGAACAATTGCAAAAATATTGTTTTTTTTGCCTTTTTTAATATGGTGTATTAAGCTTCTTTTTGCCCATTTTGTAGTTCTTTCAATAGATTTTTTTATTCTCTCTTTAGTATTGGGGAGTGATATCAAATCATCCAAAACCATCATAATATCGCTATTAAGATTATATTGAATATCAATAACCTTTTCAGGTGAGAAAAAATGTTTGCTTCCATCTATGTGAGATTTAAACCAAATACCATCATCGTTTATTTTTACATTATCTCCCAAAGAAAATGCTTGAAAACCTCCGCTATCAGTTAAAAAACTCCTTTTATAAGAAGTAAATCCATGCAATCCTCCAAGTTTTTTTACATTTTCATCCCCCGGCCTTAAATAAAGATGATAAGTATTTCCTAAAATAATTTGAGTATCAAGAACTTGTATTAAATCCAAAGCATCAAGACTTTTAACCGCTCCAAGTGTCCCAACAGGCATAAACACAGGAGTTTTAATTTCACTATGGGCAGTTTTTATAGTAACAGCTCTTGCTTTATTATCAGTGGCGTCTATTTTAAATTCCATTAATAACCTTTTTGATATAATTTTATGAAATTTTAACAAAAGGAATTTATTGAATAAGATTTTAATATTTGCTGGTGCAAAAGAATCCGTTTTACTTATAGAAAAATTAATTAAAAATTATTCTAATATGAATGAATTCCACATTATTTACGAGAAAGATGAAATAAAACCTAATATAAAAGAAAAAGAAAACATATATTTTTATAAAATAAATTTTTTTGCATTTGAATATTATAAAAATATAATTTACAAAGATTACAATAAAATAATTATATTTATTAAAAACAAACTTGAAGCTAAATTTGTCTTAAATAAAGTGAAATTTTCAAAAACCCCCATATTATTTGTAAAATTCTGGCTTGAATTTGAAGATATTCCGCAAATCAACAACATCGAAATTATGAATATTCCTGAAATTTTAACAAATAAAATTATAGATTTTTTACCAGGTGTTCCTTTATATGCAAGAGATATTGGACTAGGAGCAGGAGAAATTTTGGAAGTAGAAATTCCAATTTTTTCTCCCTTTGCGTATAAATCCCCATCATATTTTGAAGAAAGATATCCTATAAGAGTTGCAGCTATTTACAGAAACAATGAACTTAAACAAATTAATAAAAACACAATTATTCTTCCCAATGACAAAATCATTTTAATAGGAAAACCTTCTGTTTTAAAAGAATTATATAATCAAATAAGAAAAAATATAGGTTCTTTCCCTCAGCCATACGGCTCAAATATTTATTTGCTTTTGGATATGAAAATAATGGATAAAAAAGAAATTTCAGCACTTCTAAAATCGGCTATTTTTCTTCACAGAAGATTAAAAAATCAAAAATTAATAATAAGAATAATAAATCCAGCCGTAAATATAAAAATCTATAAATTATATAAATTTTCAAATATTGATATTTATACAGATTATTTTGAAACATCTTATAT
>CAZIBT010000128.1:0-2721 GCA_964537435.1 uncultured Nautiliales bacterium
TTAATTACAGAACATTAAAGCCTGAAAGAGACGGGCTTTTTTGTGCCAAAATATTTGGACCTATAAATGATTATGAATGTCTTTGCGGAAAATATAAAAAAATGAGATACAAAGGTATCGTATGTGAAAAATGTGGTGTAAAAGTTACAAGCTCAAAAGTAAGAAGAGAAAGATTTGGTCATATTGAACTTGTAACACCTGTAGCTCATATCTGGTATGTTTCCAACCTTCCAAGCAGAATAGGGACTCTTCTTGGTATAAAAATGAAAGATTTGGAAAGAGTTTTATATTATGAAGCTTATGTTGTGTATAAAAGCGGTGATGCTCCTGTAAAAGAAGGTGATGTATTAGTAGAAGAAGAATACAGAAAACTTATGGACCTTTATGGAGACAGCGGTTTTCATGCCGAAATGGGAGCTGAAATTATTGGAAAAATGCTTGAAGGACTTGATTTACCTGAAATGTATCATACATTAAAAGAAGACCTTAAAAATACAAAAAGTGAAGCAAAGAAAAAAGATATTGTTAAAAAACTCAAAATCGTAGAAGGATTTTTAAATTCAGACAACAGACCTGAGTGGATGATTATATCTATAATTCCGGTTCTTCCACCGGATTTAAGACCGCTTGTTTCACTTGACGGTGGTAAATTTGCCGTTGCTGATGTAAATGATTTATACAGAAGAGTAATCCATAGAAATCAAAGATTAAAAAGATTAATAGAACTTGACGCACCTGAAATTATTATCAGAAATGAAAAAAGAATGCTTCAAGAATCTGTTGATGCTTTATTTGATAATGGAAGACGCGGTAATACAATCAAAGGTGCAAATAAAAGACCTCTTAAATCATTAAGTGCCATTATTAAAGGGAAAACAGGTAGATTTAGACAAAATCTTCTTGGAAAAAGGGTTGATTATTCAGGAAGAAGTGTTATTGTGGTAGGACCAAATCTTAGAATGGACCAATGCGGTCTTCCTAAAAAAATGGCACTTGAATTATTTAAACCGCATTTAATAGGAAAACTTGAAGAAAAAGGTTATGCAACAACTATAAAACAGGCCAAAAAACATATAGAAGATAAAACACCTGAAGTTTGGGAATGTTTACAAGAAGTGGTTGAGCAACATCCTATTTTATTAAACAGGGCACCTACACTTCATAAACTCTCAATCCAGGCATTCCATCCGGTATTAATTGACGGGCATGCCATTCAGCTGCATCCATTAGTTTGTGCGGCGTTTAACGCAGACTTTGACGGTGACCAAATGGCTGTTCATGTTCCATTAAGCCAAGAAGCAATTGCCGAAGCAAAACTTTTGATGTTAAGCAGTATGAATATTCTTTTACCAGCAAGCGGGAAAGCAATAGCGGTTCCTTCTCAAGATATGGTGTTGGGTGTTTATTATCTCTCTTTAGTTAAAGAAGGTGTAAAAGGAGAGCATAAACTATTTGCCAATCCTGAAGAAGTTTTAATGGCGTTTGATGAAGGTGTTGTAGATTTACACGCAAAAATTAAAGCCAGAGTAAAAGGAAGCGTAATTGAAACGACTCCTGGCAGAATGATTTTACATTCAATTGCTCCTGAATTTGTTCCGGTTGAGATGTATAACAAAATTATGAAGAAAAAAGATATCGCTTCTTTGGTTGATTATGTTTATAAAGTGGGCGGACTTAAAGTTACGGCTGAATTTTTGGATAATCTTAAAAATCTTGGATTTAGATATGCGGCAAAAGTAGGGGTGTCTATTTCTATGGATGATATTGTAGTTCCTGAAGAAAAACCTGAAATTATTGACGCAGCTCTTAAAAGAGTTAAAGAAGTTCAGGACCAATATAAAAAAGGTCTTTTAACAGAGCAGGAAAGATACAATAAAATTATTGATATCTGGACAAGAGTGGATAATGAAATTAAAGAAAAACTTCTTAAAATTATGGAACTTGACAAAGAAGGATTTAACTCAATTTATATGATGGCTGATTCTGGTGCAAGAGGTAGTGCAAGTCAAATTAAACAGCTGGCCGGTATGAGGGGTCTTATGGCAAAACCTAACGGTGAAATTATTGAAACTCCAATTATCTCTAACTTTAAAGAGGGGCTAAATGTGCTTGAGTTTTTTATTTCAACGCATGGTGCCAGAAAAGGGCTTGCAGATACAGCTTTAAAAACAGCAAGTGCTGGATATTTGACAAGAAAACTTGTTGATGTTTCACAAAACTTTAGAGTTGTAACGGATGATTGCGGAAGCCATGAAGGAATTGAAGTTACTGATATTACTGACGGTTCAACTTTGGTGGAATCTTTGGAAGAAAGAATTTACGGAAGAGTTTTGGCTGATGATGTTTATGACCCAATTACGAATGAAGTTTTATTTACTGAAGGAACACTTATCACTGAAGAAGAAGCAAAAGAGATTGTTAGAAAAAGTGTAAAATCAGTAAAAATTAGAAGTTCTTTAACTTGTAAAACTGCAAAAGGGATTTGTTCTAAATGTTACGGTATGAGTTTGGCTGAAAGAAGACTTGTAAAAGTCGGAGAAGCTGTTGGTATTGTTGCAGCCCAATCTATTGGAGAGCCTGGAACTCAGTTGACGCTTAGAACATTCCATACAGGTGGTATTGCAGGTTCTACTCAGGAAGAAAGACAAATAGTAGCTGATAAACATGGATATATCAGATATTACAATATTGAGACATATGATAGAAATGGTAAAAAAATTG
>CAZIBT010000129.1:0-2681 GCA_964537435.1 uncultured Nautiliales bacterium
TATTGTTTTGTTGTCATAAACAACTGTATCCACGGGTGTTAGAAAAGGGACTGCACAATCGGCTTTTGTATTTAGAAGTTTTTGAAGTATTTCTTTATTTATACATGCTCTTGCGACATCTGAGACTAAAACATATTTGGTATTTACATATTCAAGAGCGTTTTTAAGTGAAAGCTGTCTTTCTTTATCGCCGCTTACAATTTTATAATCACATAATTTTTTGTATAATTTTGTTTCTTTTGGATTTGCTGTAATTATTGTTTTTTCAAAATTATATAGTTCATTAAATTTATCAGCCACATAAAGCCAAAGAGGTTTTTTGCCAATTCTTATCCACTGTTTTTTTACCTCATAATCAAATCTTGTTGAATTTCCTGCGCTTAAAAGTATTAAAGTAACATCCAAAATGTTTCCTTTTGTAAAAATGTTACGATATTATACAAAAAAATGTTACAAAACGTAATAGTTGAGTATGGAGTATTAAGTGCATAGTGGATAGTATTTTTAGTTAAAAGTTATTTGTAATTGGTGTATTAGTATATTGGTATATTTTTTATTAAAGGTATTAGAGATATTAGAAATTTTGAAAAGATATAGGTAAAACAATAATGCTATTAAAAAATATTAGTGTCAGAGATTACTTGGTGTTTAGTATATGAAGTTCTGAGTGCGTAATATGCAGTGAATAGTGCGAATAATTAAGTATGTAGTTTTAATGTTAAACGCAAAATTCATAACTTATAATTACTCAAAATTTAAACTCTAAACTTGGAACCTTAGAACTTATATATCCATCCACTCATCCACCAATTGCTATTTGAAATTTGGAACTCGGAATTTGGAACTTTTTCCCTTCTTACTCTTTTACCCATCTACACATCTACCCATCTACAATTTAAGCTTAATTTAAGCTTTTTTGGATAAATTCCGATAAAACATATCTTAAAGGGATAAAATGAGAAGTGTTTGGATAGAAAAAAGAAAAAATGATAATGTAAAAACTCAAATGTATTATGCTAAAAAGGGCATAATTACTGAAGAGATGGAATATATTGCTAAAAAAGAAAAATTGCCGGTTGAACTTATAAAAAATGAAGTAGCTAGAGGAAGGCTTATAATTCCTGCTAATATTAATCATAAACATCTAAAACCTATGGCAATAGGTAGGGTTACTAAAACAAAAGTTAATTCAAATATTGGTGCAAGTGCCCTTGCCAGTGATATAAAAGAAGAAGTAAAAAAATTAAAAACTTCCATAAAATACGGGGCAGATACCGTTATGGATTTGAGTGCTGGGGCAAAAAATATGGATGAGATTAGAAAAGCAATTATTGACGCTTCACCTGTGCCTATAGGGACAGTGCCTATGTATCAAATTATAGATGAAATAGGAGATGTAGAAAAACTTACTTATGATGATATTTTAAGAGTGCTTGAAAAACAGGCAAAGCAAGGGGTTAGCTATTTTACAATTCATGCTGGTTTACTTCTTAGACATATGCCTGAAATTGCAAAAAGAAAAATGGGAATAGTAAGTAGAGGTGGTAGTTTAACAGCTTCTTGGATGCTAAAACATCACAAAGAAAATCCATTTTACACTATTTTTGATGATATTTTGGAAATTTGTCGAAAATATGATGTTTCTCTCTCCCTTGGAGATGGATTAAGACCTGGATGTCTTGCCGATGCCAGCGATAAGCCTCAAATTGAAGAGCTTAAGGTTTTGGGCGAATTAACCCTTAAAGCGTGGGAGAAGGATGTTCAGGTTATGATAGAGGGCCCGGGGCATGTTCCTATTAATGAAATAGAAAGAAATGTAAAACTAGAGCAGATTTATTGTCATGAAGCGCCTTTTTATGTATTAGGACCATTAGTTTTAGATATTGGTGCCGGGTATGATCATATAGGAAGTGCAATTGGTGCTGCAATGGCGGCTTTTTATGGAGTTAGTATGCTATGTTATGTTACTCCAAAAGAACATTTGGGGCTTCCTAATGAAGAGGATGTTCGAGAGGGTATGATGGCATATAAAATTGCAGCACACGCAGCAGATATCGGAAGGAAAATTCCGGGAGTTAGAGATATAGATGATGAAATGAGCGATGCAAGATACCATTTTGACTGGAATAGACAGTTTGAACTAGCACTAGATCCCGAAAGGGCAAGAGAATATCATGATGAAACGCTTCCACAAGAAGTTTTTAAAGAAGCGGAATTCTGCTCAATGTGTGGACCAAAATTTTGCAGTTACAAAGTAACTCAACATGCTTTAGAAGAATTTGACTGGGATGAGTTTAAAAAAGAAGCAATAAAAAAGATGGAAAATTGATATAGATGCTTGACAAGTTTGAAAAAAAAATATATAAACAAATCAAAAATTAAGGAGTAGCAGTGAAAGAAAAAATAAAAGAAGCTTTAAAAAATGTCGTATATCCGGGATTTAAAAAATCTGTAGTGGATTTTGGATTTGTAAAGGATATAGAAATCAGCGATGATGAAAAAAAAGCGATTATTACTTATCAGATTCCTTCAAGCGATGATGAAATAGCAACAAGACTTAATAATTCAACTGTGGATGAACTCAGAAAAATAGGCGTAGAAGCCACAACCCAGATAATTAGACCTAAAAAGCCAAGAGAAACAAGCTCTAGAGGCGTTAATAAAATGCCAAGCGTTAAGAG
>CAZIBT010000130.1:0-2662 GCA_964537435.1 uncultured Nautiliales bacterium
CAATAATAGTTCTTGATAAAAATAAAACAGTAAAATATGAAAATTTTACCCCATACGAAATATTAAAAGCGGAAGGATTTTAAATGTTTAATGTTTTTAAAAAAGCCTTAAAAAAAACAAATAGTGCAATAAAAGAGATAGTGGGAATTGAAAAAAAAGAAAAATTACCTAAAGATTTATTGGAAGAAGCTTTGATAGAAGCAGATATAGATTATGATTTAGTAGAAAAAATAATTGACAAATTACCAAAAGAAGTTACTAAAGATAAATTAAAAAATGAATTGCTAAAAATTTTTGATATTCCTGTAAATAAGATAGAAATAAATGACAAACCATATGTATTTTTAATAATAGGAGTAAATGGAGCTGGTAAAACAACCACCATTGCAAAATTAGCATATAAATTTAAAAAAGAAGGCAAAAGCATTATATTAGGAGCTGCCGACACATTCAGAGCCGCTGCAATAGAACAACTTACACGCTGGGCTGAAATTTTGGATGTTCCAATAGTTAAAACAAAACAAGGACACGATCCGGCTGCAGTAACATTTGATACCATATCAAGTGCAAAAGCAAAAGGAATTGATATAGCCCTAATAGATACAGCCGGAAGGCTTCATAATAAAATAAATCTTCAAAACGAACTGAAAAAAATAATAAATGTAGCCAAAAAAGCATATCAAAACGCTCCCCACAAAATATTACTTATTATTGATGCTACACAAGGAAGCAGTGCAATAAACCAGGCAAAAGTTTTTAATGAAGTAGTAGGAGTTGATGGTATCATAATCACAAAACTTGATGGAACTGCAAAAGGCGGAAGTCTTTTTAGTATTGTCCATGAATTAAAACTTCCTATATATTTTGTAGGAATCGGAGAAAAAAAAGAAGATTTAAGTGAATTTAATAAAGAAGATTTTATAAACGGTATTTTAGAAGGTTTATACAGTGAATAATATAATATTTTATTTTGGAGCTGTTTTAATAATCATTTTTTTTGTGTATGTGATAATTATAAGATTTAAAGATAATGATATAAATCTTAAAGAACATTTTTGGATTATTATACTTTACATATCAATTATGGTTTTGGCCATAATATCTTGGAGGGTTATAGAACTGCTCTTAACATCAAACATTTCTCATATAAATAATTACAATTCATTAATTGAAAAGTTTGGAAATGGCTAAGAAAAAAAGTGTTTTTGAATGTATTGAATGTGGTTACAAAAGTGCAAAATGGCTTGGAAGATGTCCTGCATGTGGAGCATGGGAAAGTTTTATAGAAATAAATGAAAACAAAGAAAGAAAACCATCTTTAAATAAAAACAAAATTTTAAAATTAGAAGAAATTCAAAAAAATGATGTTAAAAGATTTTCTTCAAATGATAAAGAACTGGATTTGGTTTTAGGAGGCGGAATTGTTCCCGGAAGTTTAGTGCTCCTTGGCGGGAGTCCGGGTGTTGGAAAATCAACTTTAATGTTAAAATTAGCAGGGAATATAGATAAAAAAGTTCTTTATGTAGCTGGAGAAGAAAATCCGAGTCAAATAAAAATAAGGGCGCAAAGGCTTGGCATTAAAAACAAAAATCTTTTTTTAATGCCCGAAATTGTAATTGAAAACATAATTGATGAAATTAAAAACGGATATGAACTTGTGATTATCGATTCAATTCAAACAATATATTCAGCAAATTTGACTTCAGCACCCGGAAGTGTTGCACAGGTTAGAGAAGCCACATTTGAGCTGATGAGAATAGCAAAAGAGACACAAACCCCCGTTTTTATAATAGGTCATATAACAAAAGAAGGCTCTATTGCAGGTCCAAGAGTTTTGGAACATATGGTTGATACGGTTTTGTATTTTGAAGGGGATGCAAGCAGGGAAATTAGAATATTAAGAAGTTTCAAAAATAGATTTGGCCCTACAAATGAAATAGGAATATTCGAAATGAATAAAAACGGGCTAGAAAGTGCAAAAAACCGCTCTTTTTTTTCCAAAAAATCGCTCCCCGGCAGTGCAATAACCGTTACATTGGAAGGCACAAGAGCACTAGTGCTTGAAGTTCAGGCACTAGTGAGTGAGAGTTATTCTATTCCAAAAAGAAGTGCAACAGGATTTGATAGCGCAAGACTTAATATGATTTTGGCTCTGCTTGAAAAAAAATTAAATCTGCCTTTAAATCAATATGATGTCTTTGTAAATATTACAGGTGGTATCAAAATAAATGAACCAGCAGCCGACTTGGCAGTAATTGCAGCTATTGTTAGCTCGTTTAAAAATAGACCTATAAGCAAAGAGAGTGTATTTATAGGAGAAGTTAGTTTAGTCGGGGATATTAGGGATGTTCCGAGTATGGATATAAGATTAAAAGAAGCGGCAAATTTGGGTTTTAAAAAAGCAATTGTCGCTAATAAACCAAATATTGAATATTTAAAAACCTATGAAGTAAAAGAAGTTGAAAAACTGATTGAGTGGATGTAATTAAGTTTTAAATTTTGATAGAATGTTTTTTAAAATATTCAAATTATTTTTTAATGAATTAATAACATTATCTATTATGTTAGCTATATTTTATTTTAATAGTCCCATTTTTCAAGTTCCACAGTTATTTTTTTAAAAAATTTTTATCATCATCAATTACATATATTTTCATGTTTA
>CAZIBT010000131.1:0-2610 GCA_964537435.1 uncultured Nautiliales bacterium
TGAATGGAAAAGTAAAGTTAAAGAATTTATATTGCCAAAGGTAAATAATTGATTTATCTATGTGCTATTTCAAACATACGGTCAGGTGCGTGCAAAGAAGATTGTAAGTTTTGCACACAAAGCGTAAAATGGGGGGCAGATATAAATAGATATAAAGAAAAACCAATTTTTCAGATAGTAAATGAAGCAAAACTTGCTAAAAAAAATAGAGCGGTTGGCTTTTGTTTGGTTACAAGCGGCAAAGGTCTTGATGAGAAAACACTTGAATATGTATGCCGTGCGAGTAAAGCAGTATTAAAAGAAGTAGATATTAAAATAATTGCATGTAACGGAACAGCAGATAAAGAATCGCTTAAAGAGCTAAAAAAAGCAGGAGTTGGTATTTATAATCACAATCTTGAAACAAGCCGTGAATATTATCCTAAAATTTGCACAACACATTCCTGGGATGAAAGGTTTGAAACTTGTGAGAATGTAAAATCGGTAGGGCTTAGACTTTGCAGCGGGGGGATATTTGGTATGGGAGAGAGTGAGAATGATAGAATTTCATTGCTTAATTCACTTAAACAATTAAAGCCCGATGGTATTCCACTTAATTTTTTTATAGAAAATGAAAAACTTCCTCTTAAAGCTTCTCATAATAAAGAAATGGCTATACAAATTATAAAAATGTTTAGAGAAAATTTTAAAAATTCTATTATAATGCTTGCAGGCGGCAGGGAGTTGGTTTTTGGGGAAAATTTTAGTGAAGCTTTGAAAGTTGGAGCCAACAGTATTGTAATAGGAGATTATCTGACTACAAAAGGTGAAAAACCAGATAAAGATATTGAAATTTTAGAAAAAGAAGGATTTGAAATAGCAAATGAGTGCTGAAATTATATTAATTTTAACTCTTTCGTTTATACTTTTAATATCACCTTTTATAAGTAATATATTGAAATTGCCAATCTCTATAGTGGAAATAGCTCTTGGATCATTTGCAGGTGCTTTTGGGTTGTTACATGAAAACGAAATGTTTAATGTTTTGGCTGAGGTCGGTTTTTTATATTTAATGCTTCTTGCAGGAATGGAAGTAAATTTAAAAGAACTGCTAAAACTTGAAAAAAGCATATTTGTAAAAGGTTTTTTGTTTTTAATAATTTTGTATATTTTAAGTATTTTGAGTGTTTTTGTATTTAAATATTCTTTAATTTTTATAGTGATATTGCCTCTTGTTTCAATAGGTTTGATGCTTTCAATTCAGCAAGAAATTGGCAAACACTCTTGGCTTGATTTGGCTATAAAAATAGGAGTTTTGGGTGAACTTGTTTCGATTTTGCTTTTAACGATAGTTAGTGGATATTTTGAATTTGGTTTTAGCAAAGAACTTATCAGAAATATATCAATTCTTTTTGGTTTTTTAATATTTTTGAGTATTATTTTTTTAATATTAAGAACGATTTTTTGGTGGTATCCAAAGCTTAAAATTTATTTGATGCCCGGAATTGATAAATATTTCCAAGATGTAAGAATAGCTATTAGTTTATTTTTTATTATGATATCTGTTATGCTTATTTTGCATTTGGATATGGTGCTTGGGGCATTTTTGGTTGGAGTATTTTTAGCAACATTTTTTGAGCACAATAAAGATTTAGAACATAAACTCTCTCCTTTTGGATTTGGATTTTTAATTACCATATTTTTTGTTCATGTAGGGAGAGAACTTAAACTTTCTCTCATTTCTTTTGAGCTAATAAAAGATAGTGTTATTTTGACATTTTTAATGATTATATTAAGAATAATAAGCTCTTTTTTGTTTTTTAAGGAACTTAAATTTAAAAACACCATTCTTTTTGGACTTTCACTCTCTATGCCTTTAACACTTTTAATTGCTGTTGCAGCTCTTGCACATCAAAATCATTCAATTAATGATTATTGGTTTAGCGTGTTTGTAACAACAGCAGTTTTGGAGGTTATAGTAACAATGCTTGGTGTTAAAATAATTAATAAAATATCTAAAAAATCTCTTTGATATAATTTCACAAAAAAGGAAATAAATGGTAATAACTCGTTTTGCGCCAAGTCCTACCGGATATTTGCATATAGGAGGGCTTAGAACTGCTCTTTTTAACTGGCTTTGGGCAAGAAAAAATAGTGGGAAATTTAGACTTAGAATTGAAGATACAGATAGACAGAGGAATAAACAAGAAGCTGTTGATGCAATAATAAAAGCATTTGATTGGACTGGCTTAAATTATGATGGAGAGATAGTTTTTCAAAGTGAAAGAAGTAAAGTTTATAAAAAATATATTAATGAACTTTTAGAAAAAGGTCTTGCTTATAAATGTTATCTTACAAAAGAAGAGCTTGAAATAATTAGAGAAGCAAAAAGAAAAGGTGAAGAACCTCCTATTGATATTAGAAAATATAGAGATTTTAAAGGAGAACTTGATAAGCCTTATGTAATAAGATTTAAAACTCCACTTGATGGCAAAATTTGTTTTGAAGACGGGGTTAAAGGAAAGCAGTGTGTTGAAGCAAAAGAGATAGAAGATTTTGTAATAGCAAGAAGTGATGGAAGTCCTACTTATAATTTTGTTGTAGTAATTGATGATCATGAAATGGGAATGA
>CAZIBT010000132.1:0-2597 GCA_964537435.1 uncultured Nautiliales bacterium
GCAGTAGAGTAAATACACACAGCCTCTTTATTAAGTTTATGTATAGCTCTTATTGCTCTTAGGGCTATTTCACCTCTGTTTGCTATCAAAATTCTTTGCATCAATCAAGCCTTTTTACTCTAAATAAAGGAGTGTCAAATTCAACAGGTTCCCCATCTTCCACTAAAATTTCTAAAATTTCCATATCAAATTCGGCTTCAAGTTCATTCATTATTTTCATTGCCTCTATAATACATAAAGTCTGACCTTTTTTAACCTTATCTCCAACTCTCACGTAAGGAGGAGAATCCGGGCTTGGTGCTTGATAAAACGTTCCAACCATAGGAGATGAAATAATTTCTCCTTCTTCTGCACATTCAGCTTTTGCTTCTATTTTCTGAACAATTGGCTCTTGAATTTGTGAAGTTTGAATACTACTTTGAACAGGCTGGGCTGTAACTGTTGTGCTTTTATCAAGATAAATTCTGAAATTTTCGGTTTCAAGCTCTAAAATATTTGTTTTTGATTTATCAAAAGCATCAAGAATTTTTTTAAGTTCTTTATAATCCATTATTTCTCCTTGCATTTGCCTTTTTAAAATAATAACATATTTTGATACAATTTTAAAAAATGCAATATTAAAAAGGTTATGTATGGGTGTAAAATCGGACAGATGGATTAGATGTATGGCAAAAGAATTTGGAATGATCACACCTTTTGAAGAAAAACAGGTTCGAAAAGGAACAATAAGTTATGGAGTAAGCTCATATGGATATGATATAAGGGTTAGCGATGAATTTATGGTTTTTACAAATATAAATTCAACGGTAGTAGATCCCAAAAATTTTGATGAAAGAAATGTTGTAAATATAAAAGGCGATTGCATTATTCCTCCTAATTCTTTTGCACTTTGCAGAAGCGTGGAATATTTTAAAATGCCAAGAGATGTTTTAGCAATATGTGTAGGAAAAAGCACTTATGCAAGATGTGGAATTATTGTAAACGTTACACCTATTGAGCCTGAATGGGAAGGACATATTACAATCGAAATAAGCAACACAACCCCGCTTCCGGCAAAAATATACGCAAATGAAGGTATTGCCCAGCTAATATTTTTGGGAGCTGATGATAATATGTGCGAAACAAGTTATGCAGACAAAAAAGGAAAATACCACGGCCAAAAAGGCATCACTCTTCCAAAGGTGGATAAATAAATGGAAAATGGAAAAAAATTAAAATTATGTATTGCACTAGATAATCCAAGCCTTGAAGAAAATTTGAAATTAGCACAGGAAATAAAAGAATATGCTAAAAATATTTGGCTAAAAGTGGGATTTAGAAGTTTTATAAGAGATGGGCGTGAATTTATAGTTGAATTAAAGAATATGGGATATAATGTTTTTTTGGATTTGAAACTTTACGATATTCCAAACACTATGGCCGATGCAGCAGAAGAAATTGCAAAAATGGAAGTTGATATGTTCAATATACATGCAAGTGCAGGAATAAGAGCAATGAGAGAGGTTATGCAAAGAATCGAAAAATTTGAAAAAAGGCCTCTTGTTTTAGCAGTAACGGCTCTTACTAGTTTTACAAACGTAGAATTTAAAAAAATTTACGGAAAAGATATTGAGATTAAAGCAAAAGAATTTGCAAAAGAAGCATACAAAGCAGGACTTGATGGAGTTGTATGCAGTGTTTGGGAAAGTCTTGAAATTAAAAATAACACAAATAAAAATTTTTTAACTCTAACTCCTGGCATAAGACCTTTTGGCGAAAATGCCGGCGATCAAAAAAGGGTTGCAGATATAAAAATGGCAAAAGAAAATAAATCGGATTTTATAGTAGTTGGAAGACCAATTTATAAAGCTAATAATCCAAAAGAAGTAGTTGAAAAAATTTTAAAGGAGATTTAATGAAAAAAATTATATTAAATTTAGGAGTGGCAGCGAGTCTATTTGCATTCGATAAAATTTTACCTAATCAACAAACAAATGAAATTTTGAAATCCACACCGATATACAATCAAATCGCACCCTTGATAAAAAAAGGTAAAATCAAAACAAAAGCTACATTAAAAGATAATTTTTATATTATAGAAGTTATAACTCCAAGAGGAAAAGGGCTTATTTATGTAACAAAAGATAAAAAATATACTATCATTGGGAGAGTTTTGAAAAAAAATGGAGAAATGCTTGTTCCGAATTTTCCAAAAAATGCAAAAATAATAAAAAAAGGTATTTTATTTACATTCGGAAAAGGAAACAAAGAAATATATCTTGTAACAGATCCTCAGTGTCCATTTTGCAGATTAATGGAAAAAGAAAAAAAGAATTTACTTGTTAAAGATTATAAAATTCATGTAATTTTAATGCCTCTGCCATTCCATAAATATGCAAAAAAAATGAGTTATTATATTTTAGCTGGAAAAAATGATCAGGAAAAAGCAAAAAGGCTTCAAGAGGTGCTTGGAGGAAGCAATAAATGGAAAAATTTCCATCCTACAAAAGAACAGTTAAATAAATTCAACAAAGAATTGGCTGCCTCAAAAAAAGCGGCTAATGAACTTGGAGCACAGGGAACTCCAAGCGTATATGACAAAAATTTTAATCCAATTC
>CAZIBT010000133.1:0-2552 GCA_964537435.1 uncultured Nautiliales bacterium
CAATTATACTAAAAATTAAAAGTGAAAATTAAAGATGAAAAATAACATCCCACATATTCCAGTTTTATTGAATGAAACAATTGATTTATTTAAAAAAAATATGGATAATAAAGGTTATTTTATCGATTGCACTTTAGGTTTTGGCGGGCACAGCGAAGCAATTTTGGAAAACTTTCCTAATATCAAGCTTATAGGTATAGATCAGGATAAAGAGGCTTTGGAGTTTGCTAAAAAAAGACTTTCAAAATATGCAAAACGTGTAGAGTTTATCAATAAAAGAGCAAGTGAGGCGTTAAAAGAATTGAAAAATTTTGATATATCAGGTGTTTTGGCAGATATTGGTGTTAGCAGTTATCAGCTTGATAATAAGGATAGAGGCTTTACGTTTGATTCTAATACACTTGATATGAGAATGAATAAAGCTCAGAAATTCAGTGCTTATGATGTAGTTAATTTTTATGATAGAAAACAGCTTGAAGATATTTTCAAAAAATATGCAGAAGAGAGATGGTATAAAAAAATTGCTGATGTTATTACAAAAAATAGACCGTTAAACTCAAATAAGGAACTTGCCGATATTTTATATAAAATAGGCATAAAAGATAAAAAAAGATTAGCACCAATTTTTCAGGCAATAAGAATTGAAGTAAATAATGAGTTAAAAGAGCTTGAAAATATGCTAAAAAATGTTGAAAATATAGCAAAAAATGATACAATTGTAGGGATAATTACTTTTCATTCGTTAGAAGATAGAATTGTAAAAAATCAATTTAAAAAATGGGCTAAAAAATGTATATGCCCTCCTGAAGCGATTAGGTGTGAATGTGGAGGTAATAACGAAAAAGGAATAATTTTAACCAAAAAACCTATAACTGCTTCAAAAGAGGAAATAAAATCAAATCCAAGAAGCAGGAGCGCAAAATTAAGAGGATTTAAATTTACAAAGGAAGAAAATGAATGAAAAAAATGTTTTATTAGAAGAAGTAACAACAAAAATTGAAACAACTTCTATTTCAGTATCGATTATAAAGAATCTTATTTTGGTTATTGCTTTTGCTTTTGCGCTGCTTTTACCCAAAATTTATATTGCTTCTCATATTTATCTTAATAGTGTTATGATAAACAAAAAGCTCAATGAATATTATTCCCTCAAAGCCGAAAACTCTTTGCTTCTTTCCAAAATAGAAAAAATAAAATTTAAAAACAGGCTTAATACGGATAGTTTTTGATAAAATTCCTTTTAAAAAAGACAATATGAAAAAATATATAGAATTTTTTATAAAACATTCTGCTTTTACACATACTTTATTTGTGGTAATTATTATTCTTTCAATAATAGCTTATAAAAATGTTCCAAAAGAACTTTTTCCTCCTACAACACTCGATAAAATATTAATTCAAGGGTTTTATCCAGGAGCTTCGCCTGAAACATTAAATAAAATGGCTGTAAGTAAAATTGAAGACGATATAAAAAATTATGAGGAAGTCTCTTCAATCGAAAGTGTGATTAGTAATGGAAATTTTGTAATCACCGTAAATTTAAAACCCGGAAGTAATAAAATAGAACTTGTAAATGATTTTAAAAATGTTATTGCGGATTTACGAAGGGACTTGCCAAGTGATATGGACGAGCCTACTGTTACTATTGTAAAAAAGTCATTTCCTTTGATGTTTGTTTCTATTGCAAGTAATAAATTAAATAAAGACGAACTTTTGGATATTGCTGATGAGATTAAAAAGAAATTATCCAAATTAAAAGATTTAAGCAATATTTCAATTAGAGGCAAAAGTGATAAAAATATCTATTTTGTTTTGGATGATAATAAAATTGAAGCATTAGGACTTGATAAAAATTTGCTTATAAATACTCTTTCAAATCTTAATATTATTTTTCCTATTGGAAAGGTAGAGGGTAAAAATCATTATTTTGTCTCTTTTTATCCGAAAAACGTAAAAGATTTTCAAAATATGATAATTAAAATAGGCAATAAAATCATAAGACTTAAAGATATAGCTACAATAAAAAGAGCTTACGCTACTCCTTTGCAGATAGGCAAATATGACGGAATTCCAAATATTATGCTTCAAATCGACAAAGGTGAATTTGGTGATTCTATTGCTCTTAGTAAAAAAATAAGGCAAATTTTAAAAAATTATCACAAAAAACACCCCGATGTAGTTTTCGGTATTTCGACGGATACAAGCAAATGGGTAAGAAATAGATTTAATACTGTTGTAAGTAATATTATCTTTGGTTTGATTTTAGTATTTAGTGTAATGTGGATATTCTTAAATTGGAGAATATCTTTTGTTGTTACGATAGGAATTCCTACATCTTTTGCAATTGCCTTGATATCTTTGGATTATTTTAATCTTTCTTTAAATTTACTCTCTATGCTGGGTGCTCTTATAGCGCTTGGTATGATTGTTGATGAAGCTATTGTTGTTGGGGAAAATATTTATCGGCATCTTGAAATGGGCAAAGATAAAATTACTGCAGCAATTGATGGGACATCGGAAGTTTTCTGGCCTGTTATGGCATCTTCCATGAC
>CAZIBT010000134.1:0-2518 GCA_964537435.1 uncultured Nautiliales bacterium
TATATTTTTTGCCGTAATAGTTTTTGGAACCAATTTAATAAATGTCAATTTTTTTCCGGAAAAAAATAAACTTGATATTTTGTTTTCGCTTGATGCTAAATTTGCTGGAAAAGTAATAGAATTATCAAAAAATAGTTTTTTAATTACAAATATTTCAACGGATAAAAAAATAGAAAAAAATTTTCATAATTATTTTTTAAAAAGTATTATAATTTTTCCCAATGCAAAAGGTGTGAATATTAAAATAAATTCTAATCTTAAATATAAAACATCTGTTGCGCTTACGCCTGATGGATATGGATTAAGATTTAGGATTACGAAATTTAAAAAAGTCTCCAAATTGAATATATCAAATGATACTCCGGAAAAGGGACTTGATTATTTTACATATGTTTTATCAATAATAATACTGTTGATTATTGCGATTGTGTTATTTGTTTTTAAAAGAAAGATTGTAAAAAAACTTCCAATTAAAACAAATATTAATATTTTATTTCAAAAACCTCTTGATCCTAAAAATAGAGTTGCATTAATCGAATTTAACAAAAGGAAATATCTTGTATTGATAGGAAATACAAATATTTTACTTGATGTTTTTGATGAAAATATGTTAAATGTCAAAACCCAAGAAGATTTTGATTCAGTATTGGAAAAAAATGTAGAGAAATTGGATAATTTTAAACAATATATACAAAATGCAGAAAAATTAAAGGAGTTTGATGAGAAAATTTGATTGTATAGTTGTAGGAGGGGGTCATGCAGGAATAGAAGCTGCAAGTGCAGCTGCTAGAATGGGTAAAAAAACGCTTCTTCTTACAATGTTGGTAGAACAAGTTGGAGCTCCAAGCTGTAATCCAGCAATCGGAGGACTTGCAAAAGGACATTTGGTAAAAGAAATAGACGCCTTAGGCGGTGAAATGCCTCTAGCGACTGATTATGCTGGATTGCAATTTAGAACGTTGAATGAAAACAGAGGTCCTGCGGTAAGAGGAAGCAGGGCTCAGATTGATATGGATAGATATAGAATTTTTATGCATACAAAAATGCTTAATACTAATAATCTTTTTATGGCTCAGGAAATTGTTGATGAAATTTTGGTTAAAAATGGCAAAGTGATAGGAGTTAAAACAAATCTTTTGAATATTTATGAAACAAACACACTTATTTTAACAACAGGGACATTTATGAGAGGAATTATGCATTTTGGTCCTGTTAAACTTGAAGGCGGGAGGTTTCATGAGCTTCCTGCCAAAAAAATTTCAAAATCTCTTGAGGAGCTTGGATTTAAGCTAGAAAGGCTTAAAACCGGAACAACTGCAAGGATAGATGCAAGAAGTATTGATTTTTCAAAAATGCAGGTGCAATATGGAGATAACAATCCCAAGCCTTTTTCATTTAGAACAAAAAATTTTAATCCAAAACAAATTCCATGTTTCATAACCTATACAAACGAAAAAACACATGACATTATAAAAAGTAATTTCCACAGGGCTCCGCTTTTTACAGGCCAGATTGAAGGAATAGGACCTAGATATTGTCCAAGTATTGAGGATAAGCTCAATAAATTTCCAGACAAGGAGAGACATCATGTTTTTGTGGAACCTCAAACAAGAGAAGCTACGGAATATTATTTAAATGGTCTCTCAACGTCGCTTCCTATGGATGTGCAGGAGGATTTTATTCATTCTATTCCGGGGCTTGAAAAAGCAAAGATAGTAAGGTTTGGATATGCGATTGAATATGATTTTATTCAGCCTACAATTTTAAAACATTCGCTTGAAACTAAAACAATTGAAAATCTTTTTTTTGCAGGTCAGATAAACGGGACAACAGGATATGAAGAAGCAGCAGCTCAAGGAATTATGGCAGGAATTAACGCTGCTCTTAAAATTGATGGAAAAGAGCCTTTGATATTTAGAAGAGATGAAGCATATATTGGTGTTTTGATAGATGATTTGGTTACAAAAGGCACAAATGAGCCTTATAGAATGTTTACAAGCAGGTCTGAATATAGACTTTTACTTAGAGAAGATAACGCAATTTTAAGACTAGGGGATTACGGATATAAATTGGGGCTTTTGAATGATGAAACTTATGAAAAAATACAGGATTTGAAAAAAGAAATTGAAAAAGGAATGAAATATCTTAATGAAACATTTGTAACACCAAATAAAAATATAAATGCAAAATTAAAATCTTTAAATGAAGAAAAAATTCAAAATAAAATGGAACTTAGAAAAATAGCCGCAAGACATACATTTAATAAAGAAAAACTTCTAAAAATTGCGCCTGAGCTTAAAAGTTTGAGCGATAAAGCTCTTGAGCAGATTTTGATTGAAAGCAGATATCATCATTATATTGAAAAACAAAAATCACAGATAGATAAAATGAAAGAGATGCTAAATGTTAAAATACCTGTGGATTTTGAATACAAAGGAATTCCAGGGTTATCGAGAGAAGTTGTTGAAAAACTTGAAAAATTCAGACCTCCAACGCTTTTTGCTGCAAGTGAAATAAG
>CAZIBT010000135.1:0-2476 GCA_964537435.1 uncultured Nautiliales bacterium
CCTCAGCCTTTGGAAAATATCATAAAAAAAGATAAAATTTCATCTAAAAAAGGCACTAATGAAAATTGAAACTAAAATAGCCAAATTTACAAAACCACTTTATCTTGAAAGCGGAAGAATACTAGAGCCTTGGCAAATTATTTATGAAACATATGGCGAGCTTAATGAGGATAAGTCAAATGTTGTTCTTATAACTCATGCCTTGTCTGGTTCTCATCATGCCGCAGGATTATATGAAGGAGACAGAAAGCCCGGATGGTGGGATAATTTAATAGGAGATGGAAAAGCAATAGATACTACAAAATATTTTGTAATAGCTACTAATGTAATAGGTAGCTGTTTTGGATCGACTGGTCCTATTAGCCCTTTATATCCCGGAAGTGAGGAGAGATACAGATTAAAATTTCCAGTTATTACCATTAAAGATATGGTAAAAGCTCAAAAAATTTTGCTTGATTCTTTAGGAATAAAAAAGATTAAAGCAATAATTGGAGGAAGTATGGGTGGTATGCAAGCTCTTCGTTTTGGTGTTGATTTTCCCGGATTTATAGAAAATATTATTCCTATTGCGACCACTTACCAAACAAAACCTTATGTTATAGGTATTAACAAATCAATGATAGAAGCCATAAAAGCTGATAGCGAATTTAAAAATGGAAATTATAAATTAGGCGCTCAATTAAAAGGTTTAGCAGTAGCTAGAATGATAGGTTATTTAAACTATATTTCTCCTAAAACATTTGAGAGGAAATTTGGAAGAGAATATGTCAAAACAGACGGTATGTTCGAACTTTTCGGTAGGTTTCAGGTGGAGAGTTATCTCGAATATAACGGAGCCAATTTTCCTAAATGGTTTGATGCTCTAAGTTATATTTATCTTTTAAAAGCGATTTCTCTTTTTGATATTAGTAGAGGTTTTAATTCTTTGGATGAAGCATTTTCTCAGATAAAAGATAAATTATATTTAATTGCTTTTAGCGGTGATACGCTTTTTTTCCCCCAAGAGATGAGAGATATCAAAAAATATATGGATAAAATAGGCGGGAGATGTCAATATTTTGAAATAGAAAGCGATTATGGACATGATTCGTTTTTGGTTGAGGTTGAAAAGTTTGATTATCTTATAAAAGATATTTTAAAAGGAGAAATGGATGCAAGATTTTGAAAAAAAACTCCAAGAAGCAAAAAAATTGCTTGAAAAACTTAATGACCCTGAAATTAGTCTTTATGATGCTATGCAGTATTACAAAAAAGGAGTAAAATTACTCGAAGAAGCAAGTAAAATGATAGAAGAGGCTAAGCTTGAATTTGAAAAAATAAATGGGTAAATGAGTAGATGAGTGGATGTGTGAGGTAGGGAGTTGAGAATAGAAAGAAGAGAATAGGAAAGATCTTAGTTCCAAGTGAAAAAATTGAAATGGAGATAAAATGCGACTACATCAATACATTAATAAACGGAATTCAAGATGAAAATAGCTATTTTACAAACGGACAATCTACCTTATGATAAGGCAAAATTAAGTTTTTTAATTCAAAATGCAAAAAAAAACGGTGCAAATTTGATTGTTTTGCCAGAATATGTTCTAAATAGGTTTTTTAAAAAACTTGAAAAAACACCTCTTAGTTTTATTAAAAATCAGACTAATCATCAAATAAAACATTTAAAACATTTAGCTAAAATCTACAATATAACAATAATCGCTCCTATTGTAAAAGTGATAAACAATAAAAAATACAAAGTTATCGCAAAAATAGATAAAAAAACAAGATATTATTATCGGCAGTATTTATGCCTTATTCGCACTGGAATGAAGAAAAATTTTTTGATAAAAAAGATGATATTCCTTTAGTTTTTTTAAATGAAGGGGTTAAATTTGGCGTAATATTTGGCTTTGAAGCTCATATAGAAAAATTTTGGCAATTTTTTTCCGAAAAAAAGGTTGATTGTGTTTTAATTAGCAGTATAGGAACATTTAATTCAAATAACAGATGGCTTGAAATTTTAAAAACAAAAGCTTTTTTAAATCATATATATGTAATAAGAGCAAACAGGATTGGAAATTTTGGAGATTGGAATTTTTATGGTAAAAGTTTTGCTATTGATCCGGAGGGGGAAATAATAAATATGCTGGGAAATAAAGAGGAGATTGCTATTATTGAGATAAACAAAACAAAAGTAAAAGAAGCAAGGAAAGAGTGGCAGTTTAAAAATTTAGAAAAATTAATCAAAAATTTCTAAAATCTCATAAGCAGTGTTTCTTTTTGCAGGTATTTCACCAGCATCTTTTATTAGATTTATCATTTCTTTTTGATTCATTTTATTTTGTGCGCCAGCACTTCTGACCACATTTTCTTCCATCATGGTTGAGCCTAAATCATTTGCACCATATTTTAATGCAAGCTGGCCAATATAACTTCCTTGGGTTACCCATGAGCTTTGTATGTTTTTGAAATTATCCAAAAAAAGTCTTGCAAC
>CAZIBT010000136.1:0-2440 GCA_964537435.1 uncultured Nautiliales bacterium
CACACAAATACCAAGCAACCTCAGCTCCGCAAATCTCTTTAAACGGAAAAGAAGGAGAAGTTTTTGGATTTATAATAGCATAAGCACTCGGAACTTGGAACTTAGAACTTAAAACTCCCATCTCCTCCCTACTTCCAACTCTCTCCTCCCTAATTTTTGGAGTATGATGATCGGTAATAATCAAATCAATTCCTCTTTTTTTGCATATTTCAGCCGCTTCAAACGAACTTATTCCATTATCTACCGTTATAATCAAATCGGCTTTTATTTCACCTAAAATTTTAGGAGTTAATCCATATCCATGAATAAATCTATCAGGAATAATTATTTCAAAATTATTATAAAATTTTTTCAAAAATAGATGCATTATTGCACTACTGCTGACCCCGTCAACATCATAATCCCCTAAAATTACAATTTTTTCATTGTTTTGTATTGCTTTAACTATTCTTTTGGCAGCTTTTTCAATATCTTTTAAAAGAGAAAAATGAGGAATTTGCATAGAAGAAATTTCTTCTATACGGGATGAGAGAATTTTTTTTATTTTTTCCTTCGTTAACATTAGCAGTTTTTTTGGCATTTATAAGCATTTTCCACAAAAGACATAATAACTTTGTTTGGAGATTTAAGCTTATTAGTAAATTCAGGATGAAACTGAACACCAACAAACCAAGGATGCTCTTTTAGCTCAACCGCTTCAATCAACCCTTCTTTGCTTTTTCCGCTTACAATCATTCCATTTTTTTCCAAATCTTTTTCATAAGAAGCATTTACTTCATATCTATGTCTGTGTCTCTCAATAACCTTATCCGTTTTATATGCTTCAAAAAGCTTAGTATCAGGTTTTATCAAACATTCATACCCACCCAATCTCATAGTTCCTCCAAGAGGGGATTTATGGGTTCTTAGTTGTTTTTGGCCGCTTGCATCTATAAATTCATCAATCAAATACACAACCGGCTCGCTGGTGTCTGGATCAAATTCTTGAGAATTAGCATATTTAAGTCCTAAAACATTTCTGGCAAACTCAATTACCGCAAGCTGCATTCCAAGACAGATTCCAAGATAAGGAATTTTATTCACTCTAGCATATTCAATTGCCTTTAATTTTCCATCAATTCCTCTCTCTCCAAATCCTCCTGGAACTAAAATTCCGCTTATTTCAGTGAAAATTTCATCAAGATTTTCAGCTTTTTCCAAATTCTCAGAATCAATCCACTCAATACTTACCCTCATATCAAGATGTGCGCCGCTATGAATAAGCGCTTCTATAAGTGATTTATAACTCTCTTTAAGTTTAAGATATTTTCCTACAAAAGCTATTTTTACCTCTTTTTGAGGAGAAATTATTTTTTTTACTAAATAATTCCATTCACTCATATCAGGATGAAGCTCTCCTAAATCAAGCTGCCTTGCTATAGGTTTTAAGATATCTTGATTCAAAAAATTCAAAGGCACCTGATACACAGTAGGTGCATCAACGGCTTCTATTACACTGTCTTTTTCTATATCGCACGATTCGGAAAGTTTTTCTTTTAGATATTTAGGCAGGGGTTTTTCAGTTCTTGCCACAATCATATGTGGAGTTATACCAATACGTCTTAGCTCCTGGACGCTGTGCTGGGTTGGTTTTGTTTTAAGCTCGCCTGCAGCTTTCATATAAGGTATTAATGTAACATGCACAAACATTGCATTATTTTTGCCAACTTCTTGTTTTAACTGTCTAACAGCTTCTAAAAAAGGAAGCCCCTCGATATCTCCCACAGTTCCTCCAAGTTCAACTACTACAATATCATTATCATCACCTACTTCTCTTATCCTTTTTTTAATTTCATCTGTTATATGCGGGATGATTTGGACTGTTTTTCCTAAATAATCGCCCCTTCGCTCTTTTTTTATAACGCTCAAATAAATCTGACCTGTTGTAAAATTATTTTTTTTGCTTAAATTTTTATTCAAAAATCTCTCATAATTTCCTATATCAAGGTCTGTCTCTGCTCCATCTTCCGTAACAAAAACCTCACCATGCTCAAAAGGGCTCATTGTCCCAGGATCAACATTTATATATGGATCAATTTTTACCATAGAAACGCTAAACCCACTATGTTGAAGAAGTGTAGCTATTGAAGCAGAAGTGATGCCTTTACCAAGAGAGCTTAAAACCCCTCCTGTTACAAAAATATACTTTGCCATTAAATCCCTTTTTAATTGAAATTATATCATTTTAAAAGTTTTATTTCCTCATCAAAATAACTCGGTAATGTATCATAAGGATTTGGCAAAGTATCATCTGTTACATAAAAATTTTTGCATTTATATTTTAAAACATTTTCCATTTGGGTTTTGTTCGCATCATATACAATAATTGAAGATTTAGATGGATTTTCCGTGCAAACATCACTGTTTAATTTATTGAAATCATCTTCAAATACAACAATGT
>CAZIBT010000137.1:0-2412 GCA_964537435.1 uncultured Nautiliales bacterium
GTTTTTGGTTTTATTTTTTCAACATTTTCGCTAGAGTTGTTTTTAGAATTATTCATAAGCTCTTTTTTTATATTTTGAAGATTCGAATTCTCAACTTTTTTTGTTTGTTCAGACGTGTTTATTTCGACATTCTCATTTGTATTTTCACTACTATTTTTTTCTATCGGAAGTTTTTTAAAAACAGGTTCTTGTTTAACCTGTGGAGGCAAAATGCTTTCCTCTTTTGAAGGGTGCATATTTTTATAAATTGCAAAAGATATTACTCCAATTACAAAAATCAAAAATACGATTACACCATATATTAATATTTTTTTAAAATCTTTTTTATTATTCGGGTTGATATTTAATAAATCCTCTTTGTTCATTTTTTCTCCTTTACATATGTCTAGCCCAAGAAGCGCCTCTTTCTTTTTTGAAAACCTCATATGGCAAATTAAGTATATTAAATTCATCCGGTAATTCATCAGTTGGAAAAACTCTCCATTGTTTAGGAAGTTTTGTAGCAAGTTTCATAGAAAGAGCTTTTCCAATCTGAACCGCTTCATTTACAGTGGTATGGCCTTTATGTATATATAAATGAATATGACCTTTTGTTTTTGAATGATATGCCGTAAAATTTAAAAAACCTTCTTCTCTTAAAATAAGACTTGCCCTATTCCAAAACTTTTCAGGATCAAATCCATTATAATCAAAAACAATATTTTCAACAATATTTCTTTGTCTGTTAATTAAATCATGGGCAATTATTTTTTTTCTTTGCAAATGTTCGTTTATAACCTGCATTGTCAAAGGCTTATTTATTTTTTCATATTTATCAAAAAAAGTTCTGCCTTTATATGTTATTTTTTTAACAATTGTTCCTTTATATTCAAAATAATAATTTTTATTAATTTTAATCATTGATGTATCAATACTGAAATTCATTTTTTCTCCTTTCCCAAGAGGGAAAAATTAATAAGTAGGTTTATCGTAAATAACAAACCTACTCGCCAAATCTTTTAATTCTTTTGCTATTTTTTCTTGAAGTTCAATATTATAAATATCATCCAAAACATCCGCTATTTTATTTGCAATAAATCTAAATTCCTCTTCTTTCATACCTCTGGCTGTAAGAGCAGGAGAGCCAATTCTTATACCGCTTGTAACAAATGGGCTTCTTTTCTCACCAGGCACAGTATTTTTGTTTACTGTAATTCCTGCTCTGCCCAACGCTTCTTCAGCTTCTTTTCCACTAAATTCCTTATCTAGAAAGCTTACCAATACCAAATGATTATCCGTTCCACCACTTACCAAATCATAACCTCTCTCAAGCAGAACATCAGCTAAAACTCTTGCATTTGCTTTCACCTGTTTAGCATAACTTTTCCAAGATTCATCCAGATTCATTTTAAATCCAACTGCTTTTGCCGCTATTACATGCACAAGCGGTCCTCCTTGAATTCCAGGGAATATTGCTGAATTTATTTTTTTAGCATATTCTTGGTTATTTGTAAGTATAAGTCCTCCTCTTGGACCTCTGAGGGTTTTATGGGTAGTGGTTGTTACTACATCACAATGAGGAAAAGGATTAGGATGTTCATCAGCAACTACAAGTCCAGCAATATGAGCAATATCAGCCATTAAAATTGCACCTACTTCATCTGCAATTTCTTTGAATTTTGCAAAATCAATCTCTCTAGGATATGCACTTGCACCGCAAACTATCATTTGAGGCTTAACAATTTTAGCTATATCTCTTACTCTATCATAATCAATTCTACCTGTTTTTTCATCAATTCCATAAGAAAAACTTCTATAATGTTTCCCTGAGAAATTAACTTTAGCCCCGTGTGTTAAATGCCCTCCGTTACTTAAATCCATTCCAAGTAATTTTTCATAAGGTTTTAATAAAGCAACATATACAGCTCCGTTTGCCTGGCTACCTGAGTGAGGTTGAACATTTGCAAATTCACATCCAAAAAGCGCTTTTGCCCTGTCAATTGCAAGTTGTTCTATCATATCAGCATATTCACATCCACCATAATATCTTTTATAAGGATAACCTTCTGCGTATTTGTTTGTAAATACACTTCCCATAGCTTCCATTACTTCTGGAAGAGTAAAGTTTTCACTTGCAATCATTTCAAGATGGTCTGTTTGTCTAACTAACTCTTTTTCCAAAATTGAATACACATCTGCGTCGTAATTTTTAAGTAAACTCATTTTATATCTCCTTTGTTTAATTTATTGAATATCATCTTTGTCTTTGTTATCAATCCTTGGTTTCATTGTTGGGAACAGTATCACATCTTTAATAGAATGTGCATTTGTTAAAAGCATAACAAGCCTGTCAATTCCTATTCCCTCTCCCGCTGTCGGAGGCATTCCATATTGAAGAGCACGGATATAATCATAATCCATATCCATTCCTTC
>CAZIBT010000138.1:0-2386 GCA_964537435.1 uncultured Nautiliales bacterium
TTTACGATTACGGAAAAGTTACTAAATTCACGGTATTTATTAATGACAAAATAATGGCTCTCAAATGAGCCTAATTAAAAGGAGGATTTATGGATTTCAAAACTATTTCTATTGTTATTGAAGCAGGGGTCGCAATAGCTTCAGTTGTATTAAATATAATTAAGGAGGGTCACAATGACTAAAATGCCTTTAAGCAATGAAATATTAAAAGAAAAAGTTCCAAGTGTATTTGCAACTTCCCCTTCATTTGAAGTTAGCGAAAAATATGCTTTTATTCCAACTATTGATGTGGTTGAAATGTTTAGAAGCAATAACTGGTATCCAGTAGAAGCAAAAGAAAGTTTTGTAAGATTCAAGATTAATCAGGGTTACCAAAAGCATCTTATAAGATTTAGGCATATGAATGATTTTCTCACAAACAAAGAGGAAGCTGTTGAAATTGTACTAACCAACTCACACAACAGAACTTCATCATTTATTATTCAGGCTGGTGTATTCAGGTTTATTTGTGGTAATGGTTTAGTGGTTGCTAATAATCTTTTTGAGAAGATTAGTATTAGACACATAGGATTCAAAGAAGCGGCGGTAAAAGAATCTATTGACAAAATAGTGGCAAATACGGATATAATTCATAAAAAGCTTGATTTATACAAACAAATTGAGCTTAGTCACAATGAAATATTTTCTCTTGCAAATGCCGCAAAAAATATACGCTTTAAAGCATTTCAGGAAGTTGATATTTACACATTAATTCAATCTCATAGAAAGGAGGATAATGAAAATGATTTATGGAGAGTATTCAATAAGATTCAGGAGAATGCTATCAGAGGAGGGGTTAGAGGCAAAAATATTATTACAGGTAGAAACTTTACTTCAAAGCCAATTAAATCAATTGACAGCTTAATTTCAATTAATGAGAAACTGTTTGACTTAACAGACAGATTCGCTTCAATAAAACTCTCAGCTTAATTTTAATATCAAATAAACAAAAAAAGGATGTATTATGCAACAATTAATAAACAGACCAACACAATCACTCTATTCTCTTCATACTGATAACAAACAGACAAAACTTTTATTCAAAGAAGAAATTAAATCAATTCTTGAAGACAATAAGAAAAAAGAGTTTGAAAAAGCAGACTTTATAGCAGATATCTTTTTAGATGTAGATGAAAAAATTGATTATCTTAAATCTCAAATTAAACTGCTAAACACCATTAAAAAACAGCTTGAAACTGCAAAACAAAGAGGAAGAGAAGTTATTGCAGAAGTTTTTGAGGAATACGGCATAGAGAGATTAAATGGCGTAATGGTCTCTTCTTTAACTATTACACCTGCAAAAGAGGAAATCAAAGAGCATATAAATATCAAGGACGAAAAATCACTCATTGAACTTGGATATGTCAAAGTTGATGAAAAAAAGCTTCAAAAAGCGTTATATACGAATGAATATAATGAAATTGCACCATTTATTGATATAGAAGTTGAAAATGTTGCTAAACCTTCCACTATTAAAATCAATAAACGCAAAATTCAAATACCTACAATCCAATCAGCATAAGGGGTAAGATATGGTTGTTGAAAAAAGAGGGCTTATTCCAATAGGAAAACAATATTGCCCGTTAATTGATTATTTAGACAAAGAAAGTATACTTTACTGGGAGAGTGATACTTATGATGAAATCATAATTGATTTGGATGAATTTGAATTTGACTGGCTTGAAAAAGATAAATTATTGTCAAATCTTTATTCAGAAGGGTATATTTCTAATAATGAAAAATTTTCTATATCACAGCATGAATTAAATAAACTGGTATTTTGGAGGTAAAAAATGAGTAATTTAATAAAAGCAATAGAAGAGCTTCAAACAATAAGCAAAATCAATATCAAAGGCAAAGAATATGCAACAGTTGCAAGCAGGGTTGGAATATTCAGAAAACATTTCCCTTCCCATTCAATTATTACAGAAATAATAACAGATGACGAGCAAAGGGTCATTATCAAAGCTTCTATTCTTGATGAAAATAATAAAATCATTTCAACAGGCTATGCAGAAGAGATTAGAGGTCAAGGACTAATAAACACTACTTCAGCAATAGAAAACGCTGAAACAAGTGCAATAGGAAGAGCCTTAGCTGCATTTGGACTAATTGGTGGAGAATATGCCTCTTCATTTGAGGTTGAAAATGCTATTAGTCAGCAAAATAGCACAACTGATACAAAAGTAACTATGCCAGATGTTAAGTCAATTATTCAGCAAGAAAATGAGAAACTTAAATCTGCTAATTTAAGTGTTTATTTACAGGACAATATGCTAATTATTCAGGGTAAATCATTTGGGCATCAAAACTTGATTAAAAAACTCGGCTATAAATGGAATCCAAG
>CAZIBT010000139.1:0-2368 GCA_964537435.1 uncultured Nautiliales bacterium
AGAGAGCTTTGCAATGAATTTGATATCCATTTAATTGCAGATGAAATAGCAGTAGGATTTGGAAGAACTGGAAGTATGTTTGCATGCGAGCAAGCTGGAATTAAACCTGATTTTATGCTTCTTAGCAAAGGTTTGACAGGAGGATATTTGCCTTTAAGTGTTGTTTTAACCACAAATGAAATATATAGTGCTTTTTATTGCGATTATACTGAACTTAAAGCATTTTTACATTCTCATTCTTATACTGCAAATCCGCTTGGGTGTGCAGCAGCTAATGCAACTTTAGATATATTTGAGATGGGAGAGTGGAGAGTGGAAAATGGGGAATTGAAATTAAGAGTTGAGGAAGAAAGGAGAGAGGAGAAGGGAGAAGAAGTTTCAAGTATGTCTGTATTGGAATATAATAAAAAGACAAGTGAATATATTTGGGAGAATATCCAAAAGTTTAAAAATCTGCCTAATATCAAAGATATAAGACAAACTGGAATGATAACAGCAATTGAAATGATTGATTATCCTTGGCAAGAAAGAAAAGGACTGAAAGTTTATGAATACGGACTAAAAAACGGAGTGCTTCTAAGACCTCTTGGAAATGTAATTTATTTTATGCCCCCATATGTTATTCAAAAACCGCAAATTGATAAAATGATACAAATTGCATACCAGGGTATAAAGGCTTTGAATGATTGATGTCAAAAACGCCATAAAAAATTCATTATTAAATCCCATAAAACATTTTAGATTAAGATACCTGCCGCTTTTAATGGTATATTTTGCTTATGGGGCTAGTGGAATTACCGGTGTGGCTGAAACATTTTGGGTAAAAGAGGATTTGAAACTCTCAGCCACGGCTCTTGTATCTCTTGGAGTATGGCTCAGTATTCCATGGACAATAAAGATGGTTTTTGGTCAGCTTGTAGATAGTGTGCCAATTTTGGGCTCTCAGAGGAGAATTTATATATATATAGGAGCAGGACTTATTGCATTAGGGGATATTTTACTTATCGGATTAGCTGGTAATTATCATTGGGCTGAATTTAGTAGTAAAGATAATGTTTACATCATCTCAGCACTTATTAGTGTTATAGGTTTTGTTTTGCAAGATGTGGTTGCTGATACAATGAGCACAGAAGTAGTTGATAGAAACCAACCTCAGCAAAAAGTCGAGGAAGAACTTGCTTATGTGCAGATATTAGGACGGCTTGCAATTTCATTTGCAGGAGTAATAGTTGCTGGTCTATCAGGTTGGCTTGCTCAAATTTTTTCTTATGAAACAATGTTTAAAATAGGGCTTATAATACCACTTATTTCCATAACAGGTGTAAGTATTGTAAAGCTTGATGTTGCAAAACCTAGCCCCATTAATTGCAAAATACTCTGCGGAGGTCTTACTTTTGCCGTTTTTGTTGTGCTTATGGGATATGGGCAGTATCAGCACTGGGGAAATAAAATTGTCGCTTTTATATTTAAATATTCTCAAGAGATTGTATTTTTGGTAAGTTTTGGAGTTATTACATATATGTTAAGTCTTGTTTTAAAAGATATAGACAAAAAAACAAAAAGTTTTATAATTAAAACCGCAATAGTTATTTTTGTATATCGTGCAATGCCAAGTGTTGGACCGGGGTTAAACTGGTGGGAGATTGATGTATTGCATTTTGATAAAGCGTTTTTTGGAACACTTTCTCAAATAGGAGCAATTCTTTCGATTCTTGGAATGTGGTTATTTAGTGATTTTATAGCTAAAAAACCAGCTCATTGGACACTTCTTTGGCTTACAATTATCACTACAGTTTTATTTTTACCAATAATTGGGCTATATTATAATATTCCTCAAAGTTTGGGGTTTTCGCCAAAAAGCGTTGCAATTATTGATACTGCTGTCGAATCGCCTTTTGATCAGCTTAGTATGATACCTCTTTTAACACTTATTGCAATTTATGCACCTGAGGGTAAAAGGGCAACTTGGTTTGCACTTATGGCATCCCTTATGAATTTAGCTCTGACCGCTGGCGGACTTCTTACAAAATATTTAAATGAAATTTTTCCTGTATCAAGACAAGTAATAGAACATGGAAAAGTTATTGTTCCAATGGATTATTCAAATCTTGGAATTTTAATGATAATTGTTACTATTTTAAATATAACGATTCCAGTGGTTACAATTTATTATTTAATGATAAAGAAAAGTAGATGAGTGGATGGGTATATGAGTTGATGTGTGTATGAGTAAATGAAAGTATGGGTTTAATGGGTGAATGGATTAAGAAAAAACAATATTTTCAAATATACAAATAACAAATATACAAATTAACTGATTTAATACTATCTTAATAAAACTTGATATAATTAGACTAAAAAATATTAA
>CAZIBT010000140.1:0-2277 GCA_964537435.1 uncultured Nautiliales bacterium
GTTTATAACGTAAGTGGAGAATATTCAATGGTAAAAGCCGCTAGCCTTAACGGATGGATGAATTATGAAAATTTGATGATGGAAATTTTAACTTCATTTAAAAGAGCCGGCGCTGATATGATAATAAGTTATCATAGCAAAGATGCGGCAAAGATTTTATAGTATAATTAAAATAAAAAAGGATGTTAATGAATCTTACAATAGCAACAAGAGGGAGCAAACTAGCACTTTGGCAGGCTGAATGGGTAAAAGAAAAACTAGAAAAATTAGGTCATTGTGTTGATTTGAAAATTGTAACCACAACAGGTGATAAAATTCTTGATAAACCACTTGCTAAGATTGGTGGCAAGGGGCTTTTTATAAAAGAGGTTGAAGAGGCTCTTTTAAGAGGAGAGGCTCAAATTGCTGTCCATTCACTTAAGGATTTTCCAACTGTTTATGATGAAAAACATTTTACCCTTGCAGCTATACCCAAAAGAGAAGCTGTTGAGGATGTTTTTTTGAGTGAAACATTTGAGACTTTAGCAGAACTTCCTCTAAATGCAATTGTTGGAACCAGTTCAATTAGAAGGGCTATGCAGCTTAAAGCTTTTAGAGACGATTTGATTATTAATGATTTAAGAGGCAATGTGGATACTAGAATAAGAAAACTTAAAGAAGGCAAATATGATGCAATAATTCTAGCTTATGCAGGAGTTAAAAGACTGAATTTATTAAAAGAAATAAAATATTATGAAATTTTGGATACTGATGTAATAATTCCTGCAATGGGGCAAGGAGCGCTAGGAATTGAAACTATAAACGATGAAAAAATAATTGAGGCTGTTAAACCACTTAATGATATAAGAACTCAGATTGCAGTAACGATTGAGAGGGATTTTGTTGATGAATTAAATCTAGGGTGTCATGCGCCTGTTGGGGTTAATGCTAAAATAATGAACGATGATTTTATAAAAATAAAAGCTGTTTTAATGAAAGATGAGAAAATAATAAAAAAAGAGGTGGTTATCAATTTTGACGAGTGGGAAAATGCAGGTAGGGAATTTGCAAAGGAGTTTAAATAAATGGAAAATGGAAAATTAAAAATTGAAAATGAAGAAAAAATAGATTTTAAAAAATTATCAAAATTTTCTCGACATGCTCCAAGATATACATCATATCCCACAGCAGTTGAATTTAAAGATTTAACTCCAAAAGATATTATTCCTTTTTTACAAAATTCAAATAAACCTTTAAGTCTTTATTTTCATCTTCCATTTTGCAGAAGTGCGTGTTATTTTTGCGGATGTAATGTTGTCTATACTTCTAAAGCTGATAAAAGAAAAAGATATATTGAATATTTAAATCAAGAGCTTAAAATTTGGTCTAAGTATCTGGATACAACTAGAATTGTGAGACAATTACATTTTGGAGGAGGAACACCTACGTTTTTTACTCCTGAGGAGCTTGAGGAGATTTACACACTGATTTATTCATATTTTAAAAATTTTGAAAGTGATGCTGAAATAAGCGTTGAGATTGATCCAAGGTTTTTTTCTAAAGAGCATATGGATATAATGAAAAAATATGGAGTAAATAGAATTAGTTTTGGAGTTCAGGATTTTAATGAAAAAACACAAAAGGCTATCAATAGAATTCAGCCATTTGATTTGACTAAAAATGCAGTTGATTTGGCAAGAAATGCGGGAATTCATTCAATAAATGTGGATTTAATTTACGGACTTCCTTATCAAACACTCGAAACATTTAAAAAAACTCTTGAATTAATTAAAAAATTAAATCCTGATAGAGTAGCTGTGTTTAATTATGCGCATGTTCCATGGATGAAAAAGGGGATGAGAAAAATAGATGAAACAACCCTTCCTCATCCTGAAGAAAAACTTAAAATTTTTAAATATGTAATAGACTTTTTTGAAAATAATGGATATAAAATGATTGGAATGGATCATTTTGCAAAACCAGAGGATGAGCTTTTTAGGGCAATCGAAAAAGGGGAGCTTCACAGAAATTTTCAAGGATACACCACAAAAGGAGGTGCCGATTTAATAGGAATAGGGTTAACTTCAATATCAGAAACGAATGATAGTTATTTTCAAAATTATAAAGATTTGAAAAATTACGAAAGAGTTATAGATGAGGGACAACTTCCGACATTTAGAGGAGTAATTTTAAATGAAGAAGATAAAATCAGAAAATATGTTATAATGGAAATGATGGCGAATTTTAGCTTTGATATTAAAAGATTCAATGAAAAATTCGGTATTGATTTTAAGGAAA
>CAZIBT010000141.1:0-2271 GCA_964537435.1 uncultured Nautiliales bacterium
ATTTAACACCTTTACCTTTATAAGGTTCAGGTTTTCTAAAGCTTCTAATTTCAGCCGCAACTTGTCCAACTTTTTGTTTATCATTGCCTTTTACTGCTATAATATTTTTTTCTACGGTAATAGTAATACCTGCTGGAATTTTATAATTAATAGGATGCGAAAATCCAAGTTGCAATTCTAAAATATTGCCTTTGACAGCCGCTCTATAACCAACACCATTTATTTCAAGTTTCTTTTCAAATCCTTGAGTTAATCCTATAACTGCATTATTAGCAAGAGATCTAACAGTCCCCCACATTGCTTTTGCAAATTTGCTCTCATCTACCGGTTCAAAAGTAATAGTATCTCCAGCTATATTTATTTTAACAACACCTTTAGTGTCTATTTCTTTGCTTTCTTGGCCTTTTTTTATGATTAATTTATTCCCTTCAAGTTTGGCTTCAAGGCCACTAGCCAACTTTACGGGTTGCTTACCTATTCTACTCATTAACTCTCCTTATATATTTTACCATATACTACAAATTACTTCGCCACCAACTTTAAGTTTGTAAGCTTCATCGTTTGGTAATACACCTTTATTAGTAGAAATTACAAGTGTTCCAAATCCGTTTTTAAATCTTTTAATATCTTGATAACCTTTATATACCCTTCTACCAGGTTTTGAAACTCTTTTTAACTCATTGATAACACTATCTCCATTTTCATCATATTTCAAAGTTACATTAATGAATTTTTTATTACCATCTTCAACTACTTTGTAACTTTCTATATAACCTTTTTCTTCAAAAACTTTTAATACATCTTCCATTAATTTTGAATGGTTAAGTGTTGTAACTTCCATTTTTCTTAAAGCGGCGTTTCTGATTCTTGTCAATCCGTCTGCAATAATATCATTCATCATCCTAGCATCCTTTACCAGCTTGCTTTTTTTACACCGGGAAGTAATCCCTCATTTGCCATTTTTCTAAGACAAATTCTGCAAATACCAAAATCTCTATAAACAGAATGAGCTCTTCCGCAAATAGAGCATCTTGTATATGCTCTAACCTTAAATTTTGGTTTTCTTTTAGCTTTAGCTATCATACTTTTTTTAGCCATTTCACTTTCCTTTTGTAAATGGGAATCCGATAAGTTCAAGCATTCTAAGAGCTTGTTTATCATCTTCGGTTGTTGTTGAAATATTAATGTTCATTCCGTGAACTTTAATAATTGAATCATAATCAACTTCGGTAAATACAAGTTGTTCATTTAAACCAAAGTTGAAATTACCTCTTCCATCAAATCCGTTTCTGTTAACACCTTTAAAATCTCTAACTCTAGGAAGTGCAACAGATATTAATTTTTGTAAAAAGTTCCACATATATTCACCTCTTAATGTAACTTTTACACCAACAGGCATACCTTCTCTAATTTTAAAACCTGCTACTGATTTTCTAGCAGGCGTAATTACAGCCTTTTGACCAGTAATAATTGTTAGAGTATCGGCAACATTTTGAAGGAATTTTTTATCTCTAGCACCTTCACCAACACCAACGCTTACTACTATCTTTTCAAGATTAGGTATAAGCATTGGATTTTTAATCTCAAACTCTTCTACAAGTTTAGGTCTAACTTCATTTATATATCTTTCTTTTACTTCAAACATCGCCTCAGCCTTCTACTTTTTTTACATTTGAGATATGGATTGGTTTTTCAATCTCAATAAAGCCGCCTTTTGGATTTTCTTCAGTAGGCTTAACAGCTTTTTTAACTTTATTCACACCTTCAACTATAACTTTTGCTTCTTTAACAAGCACTTTTATAACCACTCCTGTTTTTCCTTTATCATCTCCGGTGATAACTTTAACTGTATCACCTTTTTTGATTTTGAATTTAGGAGGTAAATTTTTTCTAGCCGCCATTATAACACCTCCGGAGCAAGTGATGTAATTTTTTGGAAACCTTCATATCTAACTTCTCTAGCAATTGGTCCAAAAATTCTTGTTCCAATTGGTTCTTTTTTATTATCAATAATAACTGCTGCATTATCATCAAAACGAATTAAAGAACCATTATCTCTTTGAAGCTCTTTTTTGGTTCTAACTATTACAGCTTTAACAACTTGACCTTTTTTAATTTTTCCATTTGGAAGGGCTTTTTTAACAGAGGCGACTATAATATCGCCAACTCTTGCATATCTTCTTTTTGACCCTCCCAAGACTTTAATACACATTATCTCTTTTGCCCCACTATTGTCGGCAACTTTCAGTCTTGTAAATGGTTGAATCATAA
>CAZIBT010000142.1:0-2269 GCA_964537435.1 uncultured Nautiliales bacterium
AAAAAATATGGAAAAACATCATAAACTTGAACTTGCTAAGCTTAAAACAAAAACAGATAGTGATAAATTAAAAGGACTTCTTGCTAAAAAAGAGGCTTTAGAAAAAGAAGTAGAAATCTTTAAAAATAAATATGAAATAGCTCTAAGCGGTAAAGAAAATATAAAAGCTTTAAAAAATGCAATTAACGCCTTAAAGCAAAAAAGAGATGAAATAAAAGTAGTTTTAAATGAACTTAATATAAAATCTCCAACTGATGGTTATGTAGATACTAAAATAGCAAATATAGGTGAAGTTTTGGGAGCGGGAATGCCAATAGCAACTTTAATAGACCCTAAAAGTTTATATCTTAAAATTTATGTAAATACTATTTATACAGGAAAGATAAAATTGGGAGATAAAGCCGAAATTTTCTTAGATGCCTATCCAAATAAACCAATCCCTGCAATTGTCAGTAAAATAGCGAAAAAAGCTGAATTTACTCCAAAAGAAGTTGCAGTAAGAGCGGATAGAATTACCAGAGTTTATGAAGTAAGGCTAAAACCAGAAAAACCAAATCCTTTGCTTAAACTCGGTCTTCCAGCAACAGGAGTTGTTTTGATAGGAAATGGACATTTGCCAAAAAGTTTGAATGAACTTCCGGAGTTATAAATGAGTTCCGAGTTTCAAGTTCCGAGTTCCAAAGAAATTTTAAAAGTCAAAAATTTAAGTGTTAAGTATGGTAAAAAAGTAGCAATTAAAAATGTAAATTTTACTCTTAAAGAGAAAGAGATTTTGGGGTTTATTGGAGCGGATGGAGCCGGTAAAAGCTCAACTTTACATGCAATTGCGGGAGTATTGAGTTTTGAAGGTGAAATTGTATATAAAAATTATGCTTATCATTCTCCAAAAGAAGCTGAAAAAATTAAATATGAAATTTCTCTTATGCCGCAAGGTTTAGGACTTGTATTGTATGATTTTTTGAGTGTAAAAGAACATTTTGATTTTTTTAGGGACCTTAGAGGTCTCAAAAAAGACGAGATGTATGAAACAAAACTTCTTAAAATGGCAGGGCTTTATGAATTTCAAAATAGACTTGCTGGTAATCTAAGCGGTGGAATGAGACAAAAACTCTCATTAATTTTAGCCCTTCTACCTCGGCCGAAACTTTTAATACTTGATGAACCAACTACTGGAGTTGATCCTATAAGCAGGGCTGAGCTTTGGAATATAGTAAATGAAATGAGAGAGGGGGGAATGAGTGCGATTATTTCTACGGCTTATATGAGCGAAGCTAATAAAATGGATAAATTGATGCTATTTGATGAAGGTGAAATTATTGCAAAAGGAACTTCTGCTGAACTAATTGAGAGTATAAAGAACTATACATATGAAGGGGAAATTGAGAATAATGAATGTTTTTCTTTTAATAACAGAACATATTCCTTAAAACCTTTAAACCTTAAAAAAGCTGCTCCTACGCTTGAAGGTATTTTTTTTGTAAATGCTTTGAAAAAAGGTAAAAAACCGATAGTTATCAATGTGCCTGAAAAAGATATTGAAATTCCGGAAATTATTGTCAATGCAAAATGTTTAACAAAAAAATTCGGCGAATTTATTGCGGATAATTGCATAGATTTGAAATTGAGAAAAAGTGAAATTTTAGGACTTCTGGGAGCAAACGGAGCGGGAAAGACAACATTTATAAAAATGCTTTTGGGACTTTATCCCATTGATGAGGGTGAACTTTACCTGCTTGGCAAAAGAATCAAATCTTATGAAGATAGAATTGAACTAAAAAGTAAAATAGGATACGTATCCCAAAAATTTTCTCTTTATAAAGATTTGACAATAAAAGAAAATCTTGAATATTTTGCAAAAATGCATTCTTTAAGTGTCGTTGAAACAAAAAGAAAGATAGAAGAATTTGCAAGAATGTTTGAATTCGAAGATTATTTAAATGCGTTTCCCAAAGAAGTGCCTCTTGGAATTAACCAAAGATTTTCTCTCGCTACAGCTCTACTTCACGAGCCTGTTGTTTTGTTTTTGGATGAGCCTACTAGTGGTGTTGATACGGTTGCCAGAAGTGCTTTTTGGCGTCTTTTAAGAAAATTAAAAGAAAATACCGGAATATCCATTTTAATAACAACTCATTATTTAAGTGAAGCAGAATATTGCGATAGAGTGGTCGTTTTAAAAAGGGGAGTTAAAATTGTTGATGATGAAGTTGAAAATTTACACAAAAAATATCCGAGGCTTGATTTTGAAGAAATATTTCTTCAAATTTATAAG
>CAZIBT010000143.1:0-2208 GCA_964537435.1 uncultured Nautiliales bacterium
TTATCTAAATGAACTTAAAAAATACGCACCTGAAATATATGAAAGTGCAAAAGAAGCTTTTGAAAATATAAAAGAAAGTGAATATATAAGAATTTTAAGCAAATATATGGAAAAAATTCCCGATATAAGTATTGATTATGCCATAATGGAAAAAAGTGAAAAAATAAAATTTGTAAAGCTTGATGTAAAATGGAATGATGTTGGAAGTTTTGATGCACTTGATAGGGAATTTAAAAAAGATGAAAATGGAAATACAAAAAGAGATAATCTAGTTACTATTGAATCAAAAAATAATTTTATATTTGGCAGATATAAAACTATTGCACTTAGTTATGTCAATGATCTGATAATAGTCGATACACCTAGCGCTCTTTTGGTTACAAAAAAAGGTAAATCCCAAAGTGTTAGAGAAATTGTGAAAATACTAAAAAATAAAAATCCGGAAATTGTTAAATTTGGCAGAACTGTTTACAGGCCTTGGGGTTATTATACAAACCTACTTGAAGGGGAAAAATATAAAGTAAAACTTTTAAAAATAAATCCTCATAAAAGATTATCATTACAAAAACATTTCCACAGGAGCGAACATTGGGTTGTGGTAAGCGGAACTGCTACAATTATAAAAGGAAATGATAAATTTATTCTAAGGCCAAATGAATCCACTTATATACCGATAGGACAAATACACAGAATTGAAAACAATGGAAAAATTCCGGTAAAAATTATTGAAGTTCAGGTTGGAGAATATCTAGGTGAAGATGATATTGTTAGAATCGAAGATGATTTTGGGAGAAATGAAGAAAAATGAAAAGAATAATTTTTTTATTTGTTTTTATAACTAGTTTATTTGCGTGTAATTCCCCTTATTCATTGGATAAGTTTAAAGAAGTTTTGAATATTGCTAAATTGCAAGCGCCTACAAGTCATTATGATCCACTTTATTCCGCAAAATACGGACAATTTAAAGATTTTTGCAACAAATATTTTTATTTGCAAGATAATAAATATATGACATTTTTTATGTGTGGGAAAAAGGATAGAAGTGAATTGAGATTTAAAAATGACTGGAAAGTTTCAAGTAAAAATGCAAAAATTTTAGAAGCTGAGGTTAAACTTTTTCCTTTGAATGAAAAAAGGGAATTTACATTTTTACAAATTCATGCTGATGATACCTTGAAAAATAAACCTATAATAAACAAGCCTCTTTTGAGAATTGTTTGGTATAAAGAATTACATAATAAACTTAATCATTTGTGGGCAGTTATTAGAACCTGTGATGATCCATATATAATGTGTTATGAAAAAGATGATTTAGGCAAAATGCCAAAGGGTTTTTTTGATGTAAAAATAAAAGTTCAAAATTCTAATTTGAAAATATGGGTAAATAATAAATTAAAAGTAAATAAAAATATAAGTTATTGGAATAGATTTTACAATTATTTCAAAGCGGGAGTTTATCTTCAAGATGATGGATGTGCAAAAGATTTATTTAATAAATTAAATGTAAAGGATAGATAATGAATATAAGTGTTGTAGGTTTGGGATATGTAGGAGCTGTGTGTTCTGCTTGTTTTGCAAATGAAGGTCATAATGTTATTGGAATGGATATAGATGAAGTGAAGGTTGATTTGATTAATAGAGGTAAAGCTCCTATTGTTGAAAAGGATTTGGAAGATTATATTTCAAGAAATGTTAAAGAAGGAAGGCTTAAAGCCACTACTTCTTTAAAAGAAGCAATAGATAATAGCGATATTACCATTATTTCAGTTGGAACTCCATCAGAGGCAAACGGTAATATAAATTTAAAATATATAAAAGAAGCAGCAAAAGCTATAGGAGAGAAATTAAAAGAAAAAGATGCTTTTCATATAGTTTCTATGAGAAGCACCGTTTTGCCAGGAACAGGAAAAAATGTGGTGATTCCGATAATTGAGGAAATTTCAGGGAAAAAAGCGGGAGAGGATTTCGGGTATGTTTCTAATCCTGAATTTTTAAGAGAAAGCACTGCTATTTGGGATTTTTACAATCCTCCAAAAACCGTTGTTGGCGCAACTGATAAAAAAAGTTATGAAACATTTAAAAAGCTTTATTCATTTTTAAGTGCTCCTTATTTCGAAGTTGAAATAGAAGTTGCCGAAATGATTAAATATGCAGATAATTCTTGGCATGCCACAAAAGTAACTTTTGCAAACGAAATAGGAATGATTT
>CAZIBT010000144.1:0-2155 GCA_964537435.1 uncultured Nautiliales bacterium
ATTTGATTAAGATAAGTTTATTTATAGTTTTTGCAATTGCGTTTATAATTTTGGCAATTATTTTATTTTTAATACATAAACAAATTGTAAAAAGAATAATTTTATTAAACGAAAAAATTGAGGACTTGGCAAAAGGAGAGGGTGATTTAACAAAAAGGGTTGAAATAAAATCAAATGATGAAATAGGTGAAATAGCTAAAAATATAAATATTTTTATGGACAAACTTGAAAATATTATTATTCATTTAAAACACTCATCTTCATTGGCTAAAAATGTATCAAATCAAATTGATAAAGATTCAAAAATAACATCCAAAAGTGTTAAAACTCAACATAAACATATTATCAAAACAAAAGAATATACCGATAGCATTACAGATGATTTGGCAATAGCTCAAGAGAGTGTAATTTCTACGGCTGAAGATATTCAAGAAACCCAAAAATTTTTGGATGATTTGGTAATATCATTAAAAGAAGTTGTTGAAAAAATTAATTATGATTCTAATTCTGAAATAGAAATTGCAAATAAAGTAACTTCTTTAGCCGATCAGACAGAACAGATTAAAAATATTATCTCCATTATTAAAGAGATTGCTGAACAAACCAATTTGTTAGCTCTTAATGCAGCAATAGAGGCTGCAAGGGCAGGGGAGCATGGAAGAGGATTTGCAGTAGTTGCGGATGAAGTTAGGAAACTAGCTGAGAGAACACAAAAAAGCATTAGTGAAATTGACAGTGTTATACAAATGATTATACAAGGTGTGGAAGATGCTAAAAAAGAGATTGAATTAGCGGCTGAAAATTCCAGAAAAGTTGCTGAATCTACGGATTTGTTGGTTGAAAAAGCAGATAAAACACATAACAAATTAAATCATACTATTGAGCTTTCAAAAGAAGCAAAAAATGAGACTATTGAAATTAATAAGACATTGAAATTTTTAGTTGATTCTATTAATGAGCTTTTAAAAGAGGCTGATGTAACAGATAAAATCTCAAAAGAACTTGAAAATATAGCTCAAGAGCTTAAAAAAATTACTAATGAAATAAATAATGAAGTAAATAAATTTAAGGTGTAATATGAAATATGGTGAAAAAGAGATAGTAGAATTTAATTCTGATAATATGGAAATATGGCCTAATAAAAACAAAAAAAATTATCTTATTAAAATAACTCTGCCTGAATTTATGTGTAAATGTCCAAGAAGTGGCTATCCAGATTTTGCAAAAATTTATTTGGAATATGTGCCTAATGAATGGGTGGTTGAGCTTAAAGCTCTTAAGCTTTATATAAACTCATTTATGAATAGATATATTTCCCATGAAGATGCGGCGAATGAAATTTTCGATACTCTTTATAACAAACTCAAACCAAAAAAAATGAAAATAACAATGGATTTTAATCCAAGAGGAAATGTTCATACTGTAATTGAGATAGATTCTGAAACTATAAAAAAAGAAATTCAGTAATTTTTGCTACAATTAGCAAAAAGGCTTTTTATGAAAATAACCGCTCTTTCTTCTTTTTATAATCCAACCGATATTGCAGTGGGGAGCGCTAGAAGCTGTTATTTTGGAAAATCTATTGTAACACCTGAGAGTGCTGCAACTTGGGATAAAAAGAATGAGCTTCTTAATTCTATATTTAAAGCAGGACATCATACAACTTTAATGCATTATTATTTTACATTTTTGATTGATGGTATGAGCCGTCTTTTAATTTGGAGACTTTTACATTCTCACCCTTTTTATAATTCAGAACAAGTCTCTCAAAGATATGCAAAAATGAAAATAGATAATTTTACTTATCCAAAGAATGCTGATAAAAATATTTGGCATGAATATTATGAAAAGATGTTTAAATATTATGAAAAGTTAATTGAGCTTTTAATTCCTGAAATTGAAAAAGTTTTGCCAAAATTCAAAAAAAAAGAAAGCACAAAAAAAGCTCAGGAATTTGCAAGATATCTACTTCCTCTTGGAATGAATGCACATCTTTATCATACTATAAATGTAATAACTGCTCTTAGATATATAGCCGCAGTTAAATCAATTCCTGAAGCAAAAAACGAAGCAAGAGAGTTTGCTACTCAGCTTGAGAGAGAAATGTTAAAAATTGATGAGGATTTAAAGCCATTAATTGAATTTGCAAAAAATG
>CAZIBT010000145.1:0-2143 GCA_964537435.1 uncultured Nautiliales bacterium
ATTAATAACAGCTCAAATATATTAAAAGATTTGTCAAGTTTTTGTTTAATGATAAAAGTGTAAAAGTAAAAGAGTTAAAATGGAATTAAAAGAATATTTAAATGAATTTTTTAATATTTATTTTGTAGAAAATATACAAAAAGAGATTTTATGAAAAAATGGTTAATTTTATTTATTATATTTGCTACATTTTTATATGGATTTGATTTACAGACACTTAAAGAGTTTTTTTCGGAAAATAATTTAATTTATCTTTTAAAGGAATATGGGTATATAATTCTTTTTTTCTGGTCAATTTTTGAGGGTGAAACTGGGCTGGTAATGGCCGGTGTTCTTTCTTATACAGGAGATATGAATCTGTTTTTTTCAATTATTGTGGCAGCTCTTGGAGGATTTGTAGGAGATCAGATATATTTTTATCTTGGCAGAATAAATAAAAAATGGGTTTTAAAAGAGTTTTCCAAACACAGAAGAAAATTTGCAAAGGCAAGACTTCTGCTAAAAAAATATGGAGGATGGGTTATTTTTATTCAAAGATTTGTATATGGGATGAGAACAATTATTCCAATGACAATAGGTCTTAGTGGATATGATCCCAAAAAATTTGCTTTAATTAATTTATTTTCAGCGTTTGTTTGGGCTAGTGTAACTATAATTCCGAGTTACTATTTTGGTGAGGAGATATTGGTGATTTTAAAATGGCTAAAACACCATTGGTATGTTGGTATAATTTTTGTTTTGATTTTATGGGGAATTTTATGGTATTTGAATAAAAAGGAGGAATCATGATATTTAGCACAGGTAAAGGTGAGATAAAAGCATCAATTATAATTGATGGCTCTAAAAAATTTGAAAAATATGGATTTGAAGGCAAAGATGGTGAAGTTTTAGTATTACCAGAAAAAAAAAGAATATATGTTGGAATCGAAAAAATAGATGCAGAAAATTTAAAAATTGCAAGTGCATTAATTATTAAAGCACTTAAAAAATATAAATTTGAAAGTATTGAAATAACACCTCCAAATATAAAAAATCAAGATTTATTAATTGCTTTTTTTGAAGGTTTTATTTTGGGAGATTATGAATTTGATAAATACAAAAGCAAAAAAGCAAAACATCCAATTAAAAAAATTTGCATAAATTCAAAAAGAAAATTTGACAAAATTATAAAAGAAGCCAAAATAAGAGCTGAAAATATTAATTTTGTTAGAGATATTATAAATTCAATGCCAGATGAAATAACTCCTGCAAAGTTGGCGGCAGTTGCTGAGGAAATGGCTTTAAAAAACAATTTGGAATGTAAAATATATGATGAAAATTATCTATATGAAAATGGTTATCATGCATTTTATTCTGTAGGAAAAGCAAGTTCTAATCCTCCAAGGCTTATTCATTTAACATATAAACCTAAAAATGCAAAAAGAAAAGTTGTTTTAATAGGTAAAGGACTTTGTTATGATAGCGGAGGGCTAAGTCTTAAACCAGCTGATTATATGGTAACAATGAAAAGTGATAAAAGTGGAGCGGTAACTGTTCTTGGGATTATAAAAGCTGCAAGTGAATTAAAACTTGATGTTGAAATTCATGCAATTTTGGGAGCGGCTGAGAATATGATAGGTTCAAATGCATATAAACCCGATGATGTGCTTAAAGCTAAAAACGGAAAAACTATTGAGGTTAGAAACACAGATGCCGAAGGAAGACTTGTTTTGGCCGATTGTCTATGTTATGCTGAAGAGAATATAAAAGATTTTGATAAAATTTTTGATTTTGCCACTTTAACCGGTGCATGTGTAGTGGGGCTTGGAGAATATACATCTGGAATTATGGGATATAATAAAAATCAGATCGAAGAGATTTTAAAAACAAGTGAAAAAACGGGTGAACATTTTGCATATCTACCATTTAATAAATACTTACCAAAACTTTTAAAAAGCAGCGTAGCTGATATTTGCAATATTGCTTCAAGTAGATATGGAGGAGCGCTTACAGCAGGTCTATTTTTAAGTGAATTTGTTAAAAACAAAGATAAATGGACACATTTTGATATAGCAGGACCTGCTTATGTAGAAAAAGAGTGGGGATATAATCCTCATGGAGCAAGCGGATTTGCTCTTGATACTATCATATCTTATTTAAAATC
>CAZIBT010000146.1:0-2086 GCA_964537435.1 uncultured Nautiliales bacterium
AAAAATTCGAATGTAGAAATTAAAAATCTAAAAAAATTAATGGGATTTATTAAAAATACTGATATTGATGTTATAGGTTTAGCAAAAATAATAAAAAGTATTGATAAGTTAATAAATGAAATCACTAAAAACAATTCTAGTTCATACAATTTCCAAGCAGTCGTTCAAGGAAAAAATACAAATTTTATTTATAAAAATCACAAATTTATAACCCAAAAAGCAACTTTTGAATACAACAAAGAATTTAAATTTAGCGCTAAATATGGAAAAAGCGTTTTAAATGGATACACAAAAAAAGGTTATTTACTAATTGAAGGAAAACATTATAATACAAAAACATTAATTCCGCTTTTATCTTTTTTCAAACATTTTTCTAAAATAGATTTAAATTTTATTTTGGTTCGCTCCCCTGAGGGTTTTTACACGGGAAAAATTTACATAAATTCTGCAATTGTAAAAGATTTAAAAGCGTTAAACAATATTATCGCTTTTGTTAATACAATTCCTGCAATTTTAACATTAAATACCCCCGGCTACTCTTCAAAAGGATATAAAATACAAAAAGGGTTCATAAATTATATTGTTTATAATAATATTCTATATTTGAAGCAAATTAAAATAAACGGTATTAACCTGAATTTTAACGGAAAAGGATATGTGAATTTAAATAAAAATTTAATCAAATTAAAATTAAATGTAACTATCAAACTGAAACTAAAAAAAATACCTATCATCGGCAAAGCTTTAAGCTATCTGTTTTTCGGAAAAGACGGATATTTACATGTCCACATTTTTGTAAATGGTAATACCAACGATCCGAAAATTACCAAAGATTTAGGTTTTGGAATTGAAAGCCCTTTTATTTTATTTAAAAGAGCTTTAACTTTACCTTTTAATATATTTTAATTATTCAAAATCTTCGGAAACTAAAACAAGCTGAAAATTTTCTTTTTTTATTACAACACTTCTGTTTCTCGGAATTTGTCCTTGTTGTTTTTTTAATCTGTCAATTTCTTTTTGAAGATTTTCTATTTCTTCTTTTAGTTGCAAGATAATTTCAACTCCAGCCAAATTAACTCCCAAATCTCTCACAAGTGAGAGAATAAGCTTCAATCTGTCTATATCCCTTTGAGAATAAAGCCTCATCCTCCCTTCCGTTCTGCTTGGTTTAATAAGACCCTCTCTTTCGTATTGTCTGAGAGTTTGAGGATGAATATTAAGAATTTTACTTACCACGCTTATAAGATATACCGGTTCATCGTAACTATACATTTATACCTCCTTTATTCTGGTAATTTTTCTTCCATAATTTTTGCAAGTTCCGAATCAAGCTCTTCTATTTTCGGAATAACCGGTCTTAATTCTAAATACAAATCTCCACCTTTAACCCCGTATCCTTTTATTCTTAATTTTTGACAGCATTTTGAGTTTTTAGGAACTTTTACATTAATATGACCTTTAAATGTATCAATTCCTATTTTTCCACCAAAAATCATCGTTTTTAAAGGAACATCCACTTTTTTATATAAATCGTTTCCTTTCCTTTCCCATTCATTTGAAGGCAAAACTTCAACTTCCAAAATCAAATCGCCTCTTTGATTTTTATAAGATTTTCCTTTACCTCTAATTCTTAATTTTTGCCCTGTTTTAATACCTTCTGGAATTTTTACTTTTATACTCTCTCCATTATAACTTATAGGAAAAACTCCTCCTCTTACAGCTACATCAAAAGGAACTTGAATTTTTGCATGAACATCCAAATCCGGTGCAAAACCTCCTCCAAAACCGCCAAAACCAAAATCTCCAAAACCACCAAAACCACTACTTCTTCCAAAACCTCCACCAAAAATAGATGAAAGAATTTCCTCTAAATCTACATCTTTATGCTGCCTGTAAAAATCTTGGAAATTTTGGCCATTAAACATATTATCGCCCATTGCATCATACTGTTTTCTTTTTTCAGCATCACCTAAAATCTCATAGGCGGTATTAATTTCTTTAAATTTTTCTTCACATTCTTTTCTTTTGCATATATCGGGATGATATTTTCTTGCAAGTTTCCTATAAGCTTTTTTTATTTCATCCT
>CAZIBT010000147.1:0-2073 GCA_964537435.1 uncultured Nautiliales bacterium
TTTCGCCTTCTCTTAGCCATTTTCTAGGGTCATAATATTTTTTATTAGGTTTATCTTCTCCCTCAGGGTTTCCTATTTGACTTTGGAGATAATCATGATATTTTTCAATATATCCTTTTACACCACTCCAAAATGCCCATTGGGTATCGGTATCGATATTCATTTTTACAACTCCATAATCAATTGCTTCGTGAATTTTACTAGGTTCGCTTCCACTTCCTCCGTGGAAAACAAATCTTATAGGTTTTTTATCTAAAAGATTAAATTTTTCTTTTACATATTCTTGAGAATTTTTTAAAATTATAGGCTCTAGTTTAACGCTTCCTGGTTTATAAACACCATGAACATTTCCAAAACTTGCGGCAATAGTAAATAAATTACTAACTTCACTAAGCTCTTTATATGCATATGCAACATCTTGCGGTTGAGTATAAAGTTTTGAATTTTCAATTCCTGTATTATCAACTCCATCTTCCTCTCCGCCTGTAACTCCAAGTTCTATTTCAAGCATAATATCAAGTTCGCTTAACTTTTTCAGATATTCTTTACATGTTGCTACATTTTCCTCAAGAGGCTCTTCGCTTAAATCAAGCATATGTGAGCTAAATAATGGCTTTCCATATTTTTCATAATGTTCTTTATTTGCTTTTATAAGACCATCAATCCAAGGAAGCAGTTTTCTAGCTGCGTGGTCTGTATGTAAAATAACGCTAATTCCATAAGCTTCTGCAAGTGTATGGATATGTTTTGCTCCAGCTATTGCTCCAAGAATTGCTGCTTTTTGGTTTTCATTTTCAAGCCCTTTTCCTGCCCAAAAATGAGCCCCTCCATTGCTGAATTGAATTATTATAGGCATATTTACTTCTTTTGCTGCTTCCATTACAGCATTTACGGAATTTGTCCCCACTACATTTATAGCCGGCAGCGCAAATCCATTTTCTTTTGCCCAGTCCATTACTTTGGCTGCTTCACTTCCGCTTAAAACGCCTTTTTTAAAGTCTTTCATTTAACCCTCCTTAATTTTTGGGGATTGTATAAGTTACTTTTTCTTTGCTTTGAATAGCTTTTAATTCTTTTTGAAGTTTAAGTCTTTTTAGGTATCCTATGATTTGAGCTTTAACTTTATCATAAGGAATATAGTTATTTGATTTTTTACCTTCTACTAAAATAATATGCCATCCAAATCTTGTATGAACTGGTTTTAGTGTTATTTCTCCAGGTTTTAATTTTTCAGCTGCTTTTGCAAATTCAGGAACCATCTGTTTTGGATTAAACCATCCAAGCTCACCTCCGTTTACTTTACTAGGGCCTACTGAATATTTTTTGGCAAGAGAAGCAAATTTTTCTTCAAGTGCTTTGCCTTTAAGTCCTTTTAATTCATTAATCAATTTTTCAGCTTCTTTTTCATCTTTAACTAATATATGTCTTGCTTTAATCATTGGGGCTGTCTTAAAATAAAGATTTTTATTTTTTTCATAAAAAGCTTTAGCTTCTTTGTCTGATATTTTGATATTTTCAAGTCTATGTTTTACCCACATATCAACTGCAAGTTTCATTGCTGCGGCTTTAAACTGAGGTGTTTTTGTTATTGATTTTGCTTTTTGATTATATATTTCAAGTGTTTCGATATATTGTTTGACAAATTGTTTAACATGCTGAGCAGGTAAATCCTGAAGTTTTATTCTATTATCACCTGTTATGCCTTGAAGATAATTGTTTATGTCTGCAACTGTTATTTTTTTCCCATTTACTTTTGCCAAAACAGTGTCGTTTTTTAAACCTTTAATAGGTTTTCCAATTAAACCGCTTTTTCCACCCATTCCTTGCATCCCCGGGAATGCCATTAAAGCTGCTGCTCCAATTACTGATAAAATAATTTTTTTCATATTCATCCTTTTAATTTAATTTATGCCATATTATGAATGACATTTTGAACATCATCTATTTCTTCTAAAACCTCAATTAATCTCTCAACCTTTTCAGCTGTTTCATCATCAACATCACTTTCATTTGTGGCTACAAGCTGAATGTTGCTCTCAATGATTTCAATACCGTCGATACTATTTACAGCTT
>CAZIBT010000148.1:0-2060 GCA_964537435.1 uncultured Nautiliales bacterium
AAAAGCAAAAAATGCTGATTTTAATACTCACAGAGCAATTTATTCAAAACTAGGTTCAAACGAAAGAGCAAAAGCGGCCACTAAAAAAGTAATTGAAGAAATAGCGCCTAAATTTGCAAACAGAAACGGCGGATATACAAGAATAATCAAAACCGCTTTTAGAAAAGGCGACGGGGCTGAAATGTGTATAATAGAATTTGTAAGCGAGTAAATCAATGAATGAAATACCTTTTTCTAATGAAGAGTTAAAAGAAGCGGTAGCGGGAGTTATTGAGGAACTTCGACCAATGCTTCAAATGGATGGGGGAGATGTTACATTAATTGATGTAAAAAAACCAATAGTATTTGTTCAACTCCAAGGCGGATGTGTAGGATGTGCAAGTGCCGGGGCTACCTTGAAATATGGAATTGAAAAGGCACTCAAAGAAAAAATCCATCCGAATTTGGTAGTTATGAATGTCCCTCACGGATTCGAGGATAGATTGGATGAGCTTGCGAAATATTCATTCTGATTTAAAATTGATTTTGGAAGAGGCTATAAAACAAAAAGATTATCAAAAAGTTTTGGCAATCATCAATAAGCTTTTTCCCTCTTCCGAAATACTTAGCGAAGAGGTAGACGGAATATTTTTCAAAGATGTCAAAAATATTGTCCATTCAAAAACGGATTTGGAAAATATTTTATTATCTACAAGAGTTTTGTTTGAACAAAAAGAAGAGCTTCTTGAATTTTTTGATTTGCTTTTGAAATATGGATTTAAAGAAAATGCAATTAGCTATTTTGAGGATTTAATAACTCAAATGAACGATTTAGAGATAATTGATGGATTTAATTCATTACTTACAAAATGATTTGATAACCGATAACACCAAAGAATTAACTCCTAATAAAGTTTTTTTAAAAACAGCCCAAAATTCAAAATATGCAAAAGATATTAAAAATTTCATTACTCCAAAGGAGCTTTTAAACTCTCTTAAACTGCCCACAAAATTTATCGGCATTACAGGAACAAACGGTAAAACCACAACAGCTTTTGTTTTATCATATTTATTAAAAGAGCTTGGATTTAATGTGGCAACTCAGGGAACTGAAGGTTTTTTTTATAATTTAGATAAAACTCAATCCAAAACTCTTACAACTCCTTCTATTTTCACAACTATAAAAAGAGCATTTAAATATAAACCTGATTTTTTTGTAATGGAAGTGAGCTCTCATGCAATAGTTCAGCAAAGAATTGAAGGAATTGAATTTTTTGCTAAATTATTTACCTCTTTTTCACAAGACCATTTGGATTTTCATAAAAGTATGGAGGAATACAAAAGAGTTAAAGAGAGTTTTTTTCAAGATGAGGCGATGAAAGTAGTGAATGGAAAATGGAAAATGGAAAATGGGAAATTTAGTGTTGTTGAGATTGGAGGATATGATTTTAGAATAAATAAAAAAAATTTATATGTTTTGGAAAAGCCTATTGTTGATGAAATTTCGATGGCAGGTGAATTTAATAAAATGAATTTTTCTCTAGCTCTTAAATTAGCAAAAATAATTTATCCTTCATTTTCCATTTTCCATTTTCCATTGAATAATTTTAAAGGTGTTCCTGGTAGAATGGAAATAATCTCTTATAAACCTTTCATTATTGTAGATTTTGCACATACTCCTGATGGAATTAAAAATGTATTAAAATCAATTAACGGTAAAAAAATAGTTGTATTTGGTGCTGGGGGAGATAGGGACAAAGGGAAAAGAGCCCTGATGGGAAAAGTTGCAAGTGAAAACGCTGATTTCGTAATTCTTACAAATGATAATCCAAGATGTGAAGATGAGATAAAAATCATTAAAGATATTGAAAAAGGACTTACACATAATAATTATCTTATTATTCCAGATAGAAAAGAGGCAATTAAAAAAGGGATTGAATTAGCTAAAAAAGAAAGTGCAACTCTTTTGGTTTTAGGCAAAGGAGATGAGAGATATATAGAGAAATGCAAAGAAAAAATACCTTTTTCTGATAGGGATGTTATTCACTCTCTTTTAAGCTTTTAATAAACTCTATAAAAAA
>CAZIBT010000149.1:0-2057 GCA_964537435.1 uncultured Nautiliales bacterium
TTGCGGTAATTTCAAAAGGAGAGTTTGCATTCCAAAAGTCCCTATTAGCTTTTGTAATTCTCCCGCCTTCGTAAAAGCGTCTTTTTTTAACACTGCCAAAAATATTTCTTACTTTAGCTAAAAGAGACACGCACTACTCTCCTTACAGGTTTAGAGTTTCCGCCAGGAATATAATCTCTTCCATACATCTCAATCTGATTTATTAGCTCCTGCTCTCTTTTATAAAGAAACTGAATATTTTGATATGTTATTTTTCTGCCTTCAATTTCATAAGAGCTTACAGCTCCGCTTTCAAGTTTAGCAATAGCCTTTTGCACTCGCTCAAGCTTAACACCAAGAGTTTCAGCCAAATTTAACCTTTTTAAGCGATTATAGAAAAAAGAAGAAATAAAAAGATAGTCGACTAAAATTAGTTGTAATAAATAGGGGTAAACCTGCCTCCTTCCTCAAACTCTTTAAATTTATTTTTGTAAGTTTTACTTTCTTCTAGTAAAAAATCTAAAATTTGACTAACAGGCTTATTAAACTCCTTTGCTAATTCAACTAAAGTAGCATTCGTTTTTTGCTTAACCGTTAAATGCATTGTTACTTTTGTGTCCCAAAAATCTTTTTTAGCCATATTTACTCCTAAAATTCGTCAAGATAATTATTTGTTTTATTTGCAACTTTTTTTGTTTTAATCTTTTGTCTAACCTGTTCTCTTGTTTTTCTTAAAAATCTAATACCTAAAAGCTCCCCTAAAAATGTGTTATAAACTCCGCAGTCCCATAAGTGGTTATCAGCTCTTGAATTAACCTTTACCCATTCATACACCTCCTGTCCTTTTTTATTTGTTTTAACTATTTTATGCTCACTTGTATATTGTTTTGCAAAAACTTCATCTGTGTTTTTATGTAAAGTAAAAATATTATCTCCTCTAATTTCTCCTTCATTTTCTAAAATTTTCAAACTTCTGTTAATTGCGTTATAAAGCATATCTTTAAAATAGTCCGTATTAAGAGTATAAACTTTAAGCCCGGTAGCAATGCTTATCCCGTCTTTTTCTCTCATTGCAGGAGACGAAGTCCAAGGATTAGTCATTTTATCTTTACCTTTAACGGGAATACAAATATCGCTATTCATTGCGCAAAATTCATAAACTTCATCTGTGTTATATCCGCTATCTACCGCACAGACTTTTACAAAATATTTATTTCCTTGCCTGTCTAAATAATAGCTCCTAAAAATATCCTCTAAATCAGACCAATTTTCAACTCTTCCATATCTTAAAATATGCTTTTTATTTCCATATCCTAAGGCTCTTAGTTCATACCAAAAGTGGTCTTTTTGAACATCCACGCTCATTACTAAAAAAACTATATCATCAGGAACTATCCCCTCGTCTAAATTAATCTTTAATTTAAAAATATGCTCAAATTTTTGCTCTTTTGCTGCTGCTTCAAATACTTTTGCATCTCTGGTATTAACCCAGACTTTCATATATTCATCTATTCCTTCTTTCTCCTGTTTTTGTAAAGCTCTTAAATACTCTTTAAAAATAGAGTTCCAACTAAGCCAACCAACAGGAGAATAATAAGAAGGAAGTCTATATCCTCTTTTACTTGCTTTTGGATTATGTGCTATCCATTTAGCCCCGTTTTTAGAATCCATCATCCAGGTTTTATGATGTTCTTCTATAAGTTCTCCACATTTAGGGCATTTGTATTTTACATTTCCAATTAACTCATAATTTTCCTTATCATATTCATAAACAAAATTATCTTTTTCAAAAGTTATAAGCTCTTTGCAGTGTGGACAAGGCATATAATAATGCCTTTGGTCGCTTTCATTAAATTCTTTTTCAATATTACTCGCACCTTTTATTGTAGGTGTGGAATTTATATAAATCTTTCTGTTAGGAAAAGCATCAGTCCTTTTCTTTAAAAGCTCAACAGGGTTACCTTCTCCGCCAACATCAAGCGGCCATCTATCAACATCATCTCCAACAACAACTCTTCTACTAACACTTGCAAATGTAGATTTTGTCTGAGCCCAACCAAGTTTCCAGTTACCACCTG
>CAZIBT010000150.1:0-2016 GCA_964537435.1 uncultured Nautiliales bacterium
TAGTGCATAAAAAAGAGGATTTTGATAAATTAATTTCAATTTAATAAATAGATGTATAATTGCAAAACATTAAAAAAAGATATATAATAATGAAAAGGAGTTTTGGGCGTGAAAATAGAAATGCTTTATTCTAAAATCCATAGAGCCACTGTTACTGATGCGAATCTTAATTATATAGGTTCGATTACTATTGATGAAGAATTAATGGAAGCTGCTAATTTACTTGAAGGCCAGAAAGTCGATATAGTTAATATCAATAATGGAGAGAGATTTTCTACGTATGTAATAAAAGGCAAAAGAGGAAAAAGAGATATATGCTTAAACGGAGCGGCTGCCAGAAAAGTTCATCCAGGGGATAAAATAATTATAATAGCTTATGCCAATATGGATATTGAAAAAGCAAAAAAATATAAACCAAAAGTAATAATTGTTGATGAAAATAACAATATTATAAAAAATTCTAGTAATTTAAGGGATGAGTGATGTTTGGAAATTTGGATTTAAATGAAATAATGAAAAAATTGCAGGAAAATATGCAAGAGCAAAATAATAAAACATATACTGCAAAAAGTGGAGGGGGGCTTGTGGAAGCAACAGTTAACGGAGAATTTGAAGTAGTTGATTTGAAAATTGATGATTCTTTGCTTGAAGATAAAGAATCTTTACAAATACTAATAATGAGTGCGGTGAACGATGCTATAAAAATGGCTCTTGAAGATAAAAAAGCTCAAGCTCTAAATATGTTTGGCGGTATGAATTTAGGACAATGAAAAAGTTTTTGTTTTTAATTCCATTTTTTTTATATTCGACATTACTCCCCGATTTTAGCGTATGTTATAAAAAATATTCTTTTATAAACAATTTAATACCTGTAACTAAAAATAAAAGCGTAACTTTTTCAAAACCTTCGAAATATCTTTTTTACGATCCGTTTACACATTTGTATGTCTTTAGGCATAAAAATAAAAAAATAATCAAATTTTATAACGATATGAAACTTGGCTGGTGGATGGCAGGAATTAAAAAAGATGCTGTTTTTGGGGGCACATATGCGAGTAAGGGTGAATTTTTGAATTTTTCAAAACTAAGCGTAAAAGTGCCTAAAAATTGCGTTATAAGTGATATTTTTTGCAGAGCATATGGAATAGGTAACGCAAGAGGATTTTTGGATAAAAAAAGATTAATGCATTTTATAAAATATGGATATTGGGGAGATATAGGTGTTAAAGTAAATAAAAAAATGGAAGTTTTATATACAGATCCGTATTACACTAATATAAAACCCGGGGAAAAAATTCTTTTCATAAACTCCAAAAAAGCAACGCCTGAAATTTTTACAGATTATATACTGCTGGGAAAAGTCGGAGAAAAAATAAAAATAATTACCAATAAGGGAAAGTATATTGTAAAATTAAGAAAACTAAAATACGGTTTTACTCCTCTTTCGTATTTTGGCATAAAGGTAAATAAAAATTTGATTGCTTATCTGCCAGAAAATTTGGCTAAAAAATATTTTTTAAAATCTGGAAAAATAGTTGAAATTAACCATAAAAAAATTACTTCTTTTGATGAACTTTTATATAGGCTCTCTTTCAAAAATGATACAATTACACTTGAAAACAGCGGAATAAAAATAGATATAAATTTAAGGAAATAGATGGAGGATTTTATAAAAAATCATTTAATAAAAGCTAAATCATTTCATCCTTTTTATGAAAAAGCCCTTAACGAAATGCTTTTGGCGGGAGGAAAAAGATTTAGACCATCTCTTTTACTTGCTGTTGTGAGGGCATATAATCCATTATTAATAGAAAATGCAAAATATGCTGCTTTTGCGCTTGAGCTTATTCATACATATTCTCTTATTCATGATGACTTGCCCGTTATGGATAATGCATCTCTTAGAAGAAATCATCCTACTCTTCATGTAACTTATGATGAGGTTACCGCTCTTTTGGTAGGGGATGCACTTAATACATACGCTTTTGAGGCACTCAGCAAAGCTCCTATGCATAA
>CAZIBT010000151.1:0-2015 GCA_964537435.1 uncultured Nautiliales bacterium
AGCTCTTTTTGTATATAAAAAAAGCTGTTCTAGATTCTCTTTTTCTTTATCCGGGCTCTGTCTGTTTAAATAATTGATTAAAAAAATTATCAGTTCGTCTAAATTTTTAATATTATAATTTTTTGCTATTACTTGATATTTTTTATTAAGTTTTGAAAGAAATTTGGAAATTTTATTACAATCTTCTATTAAAACATTGTGTTTTTTAGCTACTTCACAAAAAACTTTTTCATATTCACTAGGAGTAAAAACATAATTTTTATTTTTAAAATGTAATAACGCCTCTTTGGCTATATTTTTTATATTCATAATTTAACCCCGTCTTTTGCCAAATTTGCAAAAAGTTTATTCAAAGCATTTATGCTGGCGTTTTTGAATGCATTAAGCCTTGTTTCATCATCTATCAAACTTTGAGATTTTATCCTAAAATCATATGTGCCATCCACGCTATAATGTCTTTTTTTACCATTTTTATCTATTATATCTGCTGTTAAATGAACTATACTTCTATAAAGCACTGGATAACCGTTTCTATCATAATCCAAAACTTCCAAAGAAGAACTTTGAGGGTTTATAACCATAGTGCTATCACAGTTATAATTACATACATTTTCACCCAAAAGCGTATAAACTGCATCCAAAACTGCATCTTTTAAAAATATAGTCTCTCTTGGATTTTTAACATCTATATTAACAATTACTTTTATATTATTTCCCAGAATTTTTTCCTGATAAACGCTACTTGGTTTATATCCACAACCTATCAAAAAAACTACAAATGTAAAATGTAAAATATAAAATGAAATTTTTTTTAATTTTTTCATTTGCAATTTATACTATCCTTTAACCACAATATTTACAATTCTTCCCGGAACAAAAATCTCTTTTACAATATCTTTGCCATCAATATATTTTTTAACCGCCTCTTTGGCAGTTTTTAGTATCTCATCTTTTGAAGCTTCTACATTTACACTAATTTCTGCTCTTTTTTTACCATTGATACTTACAGGATAAGTAATTTCATCTTTTTTTAATGCATTTTCGTCTATTTTTATATCTTCAAAGTTTTTTAAATTAAAATACTCTTTAGAAATTTCATTTGTAATATGAGGAATTATAGGCTCAAGCACATTCATTAAAACCCAGTATCCTTCCGTATAAACATCTTCGTTTTCAATTTTATTAAGTGCATTAAAAGCTTCCATACTGCTTGCTATTAATGTATTAAACGCAAATGTTCTTTCATAAGTATCATTAGCCCTTTTTAAACATTCATATACTTTTCTTCTAGCTTCTTTTTCTGCTTTAGTCAGTTTAGGAGTGTCAATCTCAGGTTTTGTGTCTGTTTTATAACATTTTTTTGCATTTTGATAAATCCTATTTAAAAATTTATATGCACCCTCAACACCACTATCACTCCATTCAAGCTCCTGCTCAGGTGGAGCAGCAAAAAGCATAAAAAGCCTCGCTGTATCTGCACCATATCTATTTATTATATCATCAGGATCTACAACATTTCCTTTAGATTTACTCATTTTAGCTCCGTCTTTAAGCACCATTCCTTGTGTTAAAAGCCTACTAAAAGGTTCATCTACACTTACATAACCAAGATCTCTTAGTGCTTTTGTAAAAAATCTTGCATAAAGTAGATGTAAAATTGCATGCTCTATTCCGCCTATATATTGATCTACTGGCATCCAGTATTTTTCATCCTCTTTTCTAAAAGGCACATCTTTGAATTTTCTAAAATCACTCACATATCTAAACTGATACCAGCTGCTCTCAACAAACGTATCCATGGTATCTGTTTCTCGAATAGCATCTCCTCCGCATTTAGGACATTTGGTATATTTCCATGTAGGATGAGATTCAAGTGGATTTCCGCTACCAGTGATTTCTACATCATCAGGCAAAGTTACAGGTAGATTTTCTATTTTTTCAGGAACTATTCCACATTTTGGACATTTTACAAATGGTATTGGAGCACCCCAATATCTCTGACGACTAATTCCCCA
>CAZIBT010000152.1:0-2005 GCA_964537435.1 uncultured Nautiliales bacterium
TTTTTATTTTTGCATTTTTTATTTTAAAGTGTTAAAATTGTCTAAAAAAAGGATCAAAAATGAGAAGTGATGAAGTTAAAAAAGGATGGGATAGAGCACCTCATAGAAGTTTGTTTAGATCTATGGGGCTAAAAGATGAAGATTTCGATAAACCTTTTATCGGAGTTGCAAATTCTTTTACTGAAATTGTTCCGGGGCATTTTTTCTTGAATAAATATGCAGAAATTATAAAAGATGAAATAAGAAAAAACGGATGTGTTCCTTTTGAATTTAATACAATAGGTGTGGATGATGGTATTGCAATGGGACATGATGGAATGCTTTATTCTCTTCCAAGCAGAGAAATTATTGCAAACTCTGTTGAAACAGTAATGAATGCACACAAACTTGACGCGATGATTTGTATACCTAATTGTGATAAAATTACTCCAGGTATGGTTATGGGGGCATTAAGAGTAAATGTTCCTACTATTTTCGTAACAGGTGGCCCTATGAGAGCAGGACACCTCTCTGATGGAACTCCTATTGACTTGGCAACTGTATTTGAAGGTGTGGGTAAATTCGAAAAAGGTCAGATTGATGAAAATATGCTATATGAGCTTGAATGCAAAGCATGTCCGGGAGGTGGAAGTTGCAGTGGTATGTTTACGGCAAATTCAATGAATACGTTAATAGAAGCTATGGGGATTGCACTTAAAGGAAATGGAACAATTCCGGCCTTAACACCTGAGAGAGAAGAACTTTTGAGAATTGCCGCAAGAAGAATATGTGAAATTGCCAAAAGCGAAGAGCTTACCGAACAATATAGAATCAAAAACATAATAAATGAAAAAGCAATTCATAATGCATTTGTTGTTGATATGGCAATGGGAGGCAGCACAAATACAGTGCTTCACGTAACGGCAATTGCAAAAGAAGCGGGAGTGGATTTTGATTTAAGAGAACTCAATGAAATAGCAAAACACACTTCACATATTGCAAAAATATCACCTTCACTTCAAACGGTTCATATGGAAGATATAAATAGAGCCGGTGGCATAAGTGCCGTTATGAAAGAAATCAGCAAAAGAAGCGACACAATTCTTTATCTTGACAATCCGGTAATTGAAGGTGGAAGCGTAGCTGATAGAATCAAAGATGCCAAAGTTCTCGATACATCAATCATTCACCCTATTGAAAACCCTTACAGCAAAGTCGGAGGGCTTGCAATACTTTTCGGTAACTTGGCAGAGGAAGGCTGTGTAATTAAAACTGCGGGGATTATTGGAAGCAGAAAATTTACAGGTCGTGCGGTATGCTTTAATTCACAACAAGAGGCAATTGATGGTATTACAAACGGAAAAGTAAAAGAAGGCGATGTTGTGGTTATCAGATATGAAGGTCCAAAAGGAGGTCCTGGAATGCAAGAAATGCTGGCTCCTACAAGCTTAATTGTCGGAATGGGGCTTGGAGAAAAAGTAGCTCTAATTACCGATGGAAGATTCTCCGGTGCTACAAGAGGACTAAGCGTAGGTCATATAAGTCCTGAAGCTGCAGAAGGGGGAATGATAGGACTACTTAAAGACGGAGACATTATAGAAATCGATGCCGATAATTTCTCTATTAACGTTAAACTTAGCAAAGAAGAAATAGAAAAAAGGAAAAAAGAATTCAAACCTATTAAAAAACCTGTGCCTGGCAAATGGTTAAGAGAATACAGAATGCTTGTAACCAACGCAGCAAACGGAGCAATACTTAAAGCCGATTAATTAAGGAAATAAATGAAAAAAGCGTTTGGACTTTGGAGTGCAGTTTTTATAGGTATCGGCGCTATGGTTGGCGCCGGTATTTTTATTGTTATTGGACAAGCCGGGAGTATGGCTGGAAATATAGTATGGCTCTCTTTTGTATTTGGAGGAATAATCGCACTTCTTAGCGGATATTCCTTGGCTAAACTTGCTCTTTCTTTCCCTTCACGAGGCGGAATAATTGAATATCTGGTTCAGGAATTTGGTGTAAATGCATT
>CAZIBT010000153.1:0-1998 GCA_964537435.1 uncultured Nautiliales bacterium
CTTCTCCCCTATCATCAGAAATTGTGCAAACAAAATTTCTTGGTTTTCTAATTTTACCAGCTGCTAAAGCTTTATTATAATCTTCTGGAATTGGAGGAACTACTGGTTCTTCAATTTCTTTAATAATTCCTTCACCTTTTAATTCCTCATAAACGCCTTTAATAACGTGAGGTAAATCATTAAAATTATTTGGAACATGAATTCCAGCCTCTTTCATTGCTCTGTTTTTAGCTTCTGCTGTTTCAGCCTCAGCATTTGCACTTGCACCTGCATGACCAAATTGAACACCGCTAGAGAAATGTTTAGCAATTGTTCCTATACACCATCCAATTACAGGTTTAGTGATTTTACCTTCTTTAATAGCCTCAATAACTTTATACTCTTCTCTTCCACCAACTTCACCTAATAATATCATATATTTGATTTTCGGATTTTTTTCCATTCTTAACATATGGTCAATAAACACACTACCAACAAATCTATCACCACCGATTGCAACACCTTCAGCAATTCCATCAGCATTTAGAGCAATAATATTAGAAAGTTCATTAAATAAACCTCCACTTCTTGTAACAAGTCCAGCGCTTCCTGGTCTATGAAGTTTTGATTTTACAATATTTTCAATTGTTCCACCTATATTTGCTACTTTAAATGCCCCTGGTGCGATAGCACCAACAGTAGCAGGACCTATAATTGTTACACCTTTTTGACGAGCTTTTTTATTCATAAGTCTTGCAAGTCTCTCAGGTATTCCTTCAGCTGTAATCATAATTACTCTGAACTGATTCATATCAAGTGCTTCGTTTGTAACATCATAGGCCGTTCTAAATGATCCAAAGTTAAGTAAAACATCAGCATTAGGATGGTTTTTTACAGCATCAGCAGTGCTTCTATAAATTGGAATCATAACCTCATCAGTTCCGTAAAAAAATTTTTCAAATTTATTATTGCTCGTTGGAGCAACAATAGCTGCAACTGATGGTTTTTCTCTTTGAATTACATAATCATAATCAAGCATTCTTTGGATTGCAGATTTATTGTTATTCCAAAATATAGCCTGTGTATCCCTAGTAAATAATTCATTACCCATTATTTCGCTCCTTTTTTATCATCTTCAAGTGCCATTCTAACAATATCTGTGATATGCGTTTCAGGTCCGAATACTTTAATTGGAAGTCCTAGTCTCTCAGCTGCTTCTTTAATATCTTTTAAACCTTTTTCATAATTAGGGCCACCACGTCTTACATAAATTCTAACCCCTACATTTTTCATTTTATCTGCATATTTATTAAATGCCTGAATAATTCCTGTAAATGTTTTTGCAACATCCGTAAAGTTTGCAATAGCTCCACCAATAATTAAAATTTTATCTCTGCCTTCAGGGTCTTTTTCTCTAGTCATCAAATCAAGCACTGTTTCAGTATAAAATCTTGTTTCATCTGTTGTAGGTCCTCCAGAATATTCTCCATAATTTGCAAGTTCTTCTACTCCGCCTGCTAAATCTGCAATAGTATCTGCATATACTACTGAAGCTCCTCCACCTGCAACAAGTGTCCAAATTCTACCTTTTGGATTAAGAATAGTAAGTTTTAATGAAGCTCCACTTTTTGAATCAGCCTCAGCAATGGCTTTTTCTTCTGGTGATTTTTCCGGCATACCAAATGGAGTTGGAAATTCTATATCACCCCATTTGTCTTTCATTAAAAATCCGGCAGTATCATCAAGCCTTGCAACCAAATCAAGTAGATATACATTTTTATCAACAATTACAACAGGGTTTATTTCTAAATAAGCAAAATTTAAATCTCTGAAAAATTTATAGAAATTAATTGCAAAATTTGCATAAACCTTTTTTTTATCTTCAGGAATATCTGCTGGAATATTTTCTTTTATTAATTTTTCAATTTCCTTATCACTTGCATCAATTGGAATTTTAACTTCTGTTACTTTATCCCAGTTTTCTTCAACTTCCATACCCCCATGTGCACTCATATATAA
>CAZIBT010000154.1:0-1990 GCA_964537435.1 uncultured Nautiliales bacterium
ATGCTTTAATGCAAATTTATCCTGAATTTTTTTTAAAACAAGAAAACAGACCTAAGGGAATGGAATATTTTGATTATGTAATGAGTGAAATTCATGGAAAAAGAATAGAGGAAATTTTAGAAAAGAAAAAGCAAGGAAAACCGCTTGTTGGAACGTTTTGTATATTTGTCCCAGAAGAAATTGTAGTAGGTGCTGATGGAGCTTGTTATGGGCTTTGTGGTGGAGCAGATTTTTCAATTCCTGATGCTGAGAGGGATTTACCAAGAAATATTTGTCCTTTGATTAAATCTGCTTACGGATTTAAAGTTCAAAAAACATGTCCTTATACTCAATCATCTGATTTTATTTATGGTGAAACAAGTTGCGAAGCTAAGAAAAAAACATGGGAATTGTTAAACGAACTACATCCAACTCATGTAATGCATATACCTCAAATGAAAAGAGAAAAAGAAAAAGAGTTATGGAAAAGTGAAGTATATGATTTTAAAAAACATATTGAAGAAGTTATAGGTAGAGAGCTTACTTTTGAAGAGCTTAAAAAAGGTATAGAAATTATTAATAAAAAAAGAGAAGCTATGCAAAGGCTTGACAGATTAAGGGGAATGTATCCTGATGTTGTTCCAATTAGTGGGAAAGATGGACTTTTGATTAATCAGATTTCTTTTTATGATGATCCTGAAAGATTTAGCGAGAAAGTTCATGAATTATGTGATGAACTTGAAGAGAGAATAGAAAATAAAGTGAGCGTAGTTAGTAAAGATACTCCAAGAATTATGGTAATTGGAACTCCAATGGCACCTCCTAACTGGAAACTTCATCATATAGTTGAAACAACAGGAGGAGTTATTATTAACGAAGAAGCTTGTATTGGACATAGATATTATAAAGATAATATTGATATTGAAGGTGCTAAGACAATTGATGATTTAATGGATAGAATGCTTGAGAGATATATGAAAATAGATTGTGCTTGTTTTACTCCTAATGATGAAAGAATTGACAAAATTATTCAAATGTATAAAGAAAGAAAAGCTGATGGAATTATTTATTATTCACTTTCATTTTGTCATACATATAATGTAGAATCTAAAAAAGTAATTGACAGGCTTCAAGCTGAAAATATTCCTGTTTTAAGAATTGAATCTGATTATTCAATGGAGGATGTTGGACAAATTAAAACAAGGGTTGAGGCATTTTTAGAAAGCGTATCATTTAAAAAACAGGCAAGTTCGTTTAAAGGAATTTAATGTATTATGGAGTGGATATAGGCTCAACCTATACAAAAATTGTGGGTCTGGATGAGAAAAAAGAAATTGTCGATTTAAAAGTTTTTGACACTACGATAAATCCGGATGAGACGGTAAGGAATTATTTAAAAGGAAAAGATGTCCAAATGCTGGTTGCTACCGGATATGGCAGACATATGATAAATGAAGCTTTCGGAGCTCCTGTTATAAGTGAGATAAAAGCCCATGCTAAAGGTGCTTATTTTTTCTTTAATGATGTAAGAACTGTGATTGATTTAGGAGGACAGGATAGTAAGGTTATTAAAGTTGTAGATGGAGGAAATTTTGAGAATTTTAGAATGAATGACAAATGCGCAGCAGGAACAGGGAAATTTATTGAAATAGCGGCTGATAGACTTCAAATTCCATTAGAGGAATTTGGAGAATTTTGTAAAAAAGCTGATAAAAAAGTGCAAATTTCATCAATGTGTGCCGTTTTTGCTGAATCTGAAGTTATTTCTCTTATCGCAAAAAAAGAAAAACCAGAAAATATAGGGTATGGGATTGTTGAATCTATTGCCGCTAGACTTGCTGGTATGGCTAGAAGTTTAAGACCAGAAGAGAGAATTGTATTTACTGGGGGAGGAGCTAAAAATTCATTATTAAAAGAACTTTTAGAAGAAAAACTGCAAAAAGAAATTTTTGTTCCAGAACATCCTCAAATGATGGGAGCTTTTGGAGCAGCTTTAAGCGGATTGGAATTA
>CAZIBT010000155.1:0-1980 GCA_964537435.1 uncultured Nautiliales bacterium
GCAAAAAATACATATTCATTTTCTTTCAAATCATCTATTATTTCAGGATAACTAAGGGTTAAATCGTATTTATCTTTTGGATTTTTTTTCACAAGTCTAATTTTATCGCCTTTTTTAAGCTCAAGCAGATCCTTAATTTCTCCAATTCTTATCTTAGGACCGCTTATATCTTGCAGTATTGCAGTTTTACTATTAAGTTTTTTAGCAATTTCTCTGATTTTTTTTATAGATTCTTTGTGTATTTTATGGTTTGCATGAGAGAAATTAAGTCTAAATATATCAACCCCAGCTTTTATAAGTTTTTCTATTTTATCGATACTTGAAGGTCCCAGAGTTGCAATTATTTTAGTTTTTTTCATTTAATTCCTTTCATAAGGAGGTATTCTTTTATCTCTTTTAGCAGTTCGGCAGGATTTTTGATAGGAAAGTTTAAATGTTCGATTATTTCTTCTGATTTTATTCCTTTTATTTCAATAAAAGAGAGTTTTTTTTCAAGTGTTTCGAAATTTATTATAGGATATTTAATTCCTTTTATTCTTTTTAACACCATATAAGCCCAAGGAGCTTCGCATATGCTCAAAGCATCTTTTGTAATTTCGCGACTGTATTCCAAAACTGTTTGTGAATCTTCTCCATTTTTTACATATTTATATGCTAATTTTGCAATACCTCCTGCGGTGTGGACTTTAAGTTGTTTTTTTTCTTCGCTGCTTAATTCATCGAAATGCTTTAATTTATAAATAGCAGTATTTTCATCAGCCCTTAACATATTTCTAACAGTGTTTCTTGTAAGCCCAATATATTCAGCAATTTCATCTTCACTTTTGAAATACTCTTCTTTTAAAACAATGGCATATGCAGCTCTTGCAATGCTTGGGAGCCAAGTTAGAGTTCTATATTCCGCTAATTTTTTAAGTCCTCCTAAAAGGTCTATCGATTTGAAAAATACTCTCTCAGCTAAATAATTAATTTCATTATCGTTTATGTTAACATTTAAAATCATTTTCCACCTCCTATTGGCTCTTTTATTTTAACAATGCCTGTTTCAGTAATTTCTAAAAATCTTATTTTTGTATCGTGTCCGCACATTCTACATCCATCTATTCTAAAAAGCCTTATTAATTCACCCAGAGGTTTTTTATACATTCTTTCTTTATAGGTTGAATCAACTATATCTTTACTTAAAACAATAGTTCCATCTACAATATGTCCTACTGCATATCCCCCTGCCGCTTCTGAGCTTAATGTATCGTGCCCGCTTCTTTTTTGTGATATCAAAATAGAAGTCTGATACCATTTTTTCAAAAAATTATAAACTACTCTTACAATACTTCTTGCCATCATCTCTTTATTTTCAAAAAGTCCTGTTATGGAATCTATTATAGTGAATTTTATTTTATATTCTTTTATTGCATAAGCCAAAGTGTTAAGTAAAGTATGAACATCATCTCTTAATTGGAAATGGCTTGTAGCGTCTATAAAAATAATGTTTTCCTCTACTACATTTTCATCTATTCCCATAGCTCTAGCTCTAAGTTTCATTGAAGAGACAACAAAATTAGCAGGTGTTTCAAGTGTTATGAAGCAGACTTTATGATTTTGTGCTTGATATATGGCAAATTGCTCTGCCATAAGACTTTTTCCAGTGTCATTTACTCCTGTAATATTGCATACGCTAAAAGAAGGCATTCCCCCTAAAATTTTTTTAACAGGTTTATTTTCTTTAATTTCAGGTATAAAAAATAAATCATCCAAACCCTCAATACCAGTAGGAATACCTTTAATTTCCGGAGCTTTTTTAAGAGCGTCGCTTGCAGGGATTATTGCGTCTTTGAAAATTTCTTCATTCATTTTTTCTCCTTGTATTAAAATATTTTAACTAAAAAGTTTTAAAGTTGCAAGGAGAAAAAGAAGCTTATTTGACCTTTATGCAGTCTGTCTCTTTTTGTTTATCAAATTCCCACCACTCTTTTTGGTTCC
>CAZIBT010000156.1:0-1962 GCA_964537435.1 uncultured Nautiliales bacterium
CTTTCTATATAAGTCATAGCAACAAATAAGAAAAAGAAAATTTCTGCAATTTCTTCAATAAGTTCTTTTAATTGATGATGAAGAGGCGCTATATCCAAACCATTCACAAAATAATAAATACCAATAAGCATAAAAGAAAATGTTCCTATGAATAAAGCAGGTTTTGCCTTATTCATATCCCATTTCTCTTCTGTGGCTATAAGAATATAACCAATAACAAAAATAACCAATACCCCCCATCCGACCCAAGTATGTGTTAAATTTAATGTGTGTTCCATATTTCTCCTTTAATTCATAATATAATGCGCTCCAAGAGATTCTTTTCTTTTAAGAGCACTTTTTACGATTTCCTCTGCACACAAAAATCTAAGTTTTGCCATTCTACCAAGTTTATTTTTTGTATTTTCAATAAATTCAAGCGTTTTTGCAAGACCAGATTTATTTCTTATTATACCTACATTTTGCCACATATATTCTCTAAGCAAATTTTTATATTTTTTATCATCTTTTTTGAAAAGCTCTTCATTTATAATATCAAATTCTTTATTTTGGGTTTTAAAATTAGTTTTTATTATATTTTCTGCTGCTCTTTTTCCAAAAATAAAACACTCAAGCGTAGAATTACTTGCTAGCCTATTTGCTCCATGCACGCCGGTATTTGCAACTTCTCCAATAGCATATAGATTGTTAAATCCAGGTATTTTGGAATTCAAATCAACTTCAATTCCTCCCATTATATAATGAAAAGCAGGTGATATTGGTATAGGCTCATACGGAACATTGATATCATAGTCTCTTAGTTTATTAAAAATCGTAGGAAATCTGTTTTTAAAATATTCTTCATCAAACATACTTACATCAAGATATACCTTATGTCCTTTTTGCTGATGCAAAAAAATAGCTCTGCTTACAATATCTCTACTTGCAAGTTCTCCCCTTTTGTCATATTCAAAAAGAAATCTTTTCCCATTTTCATCAATAACATATGCGCCCTCACCTCTTAAGGCCTCTGTTAAGAGAAGTTTTTGTGAAAAATTCATTTCTATAAATACTGTTGGATGAAACTGGGTCATTTCCATATCTTTAAGTTTTATTCCCTTTTCTATAGCAAGACCTTGCATTTCTCCGGCTATTGTTCTTGCGTTAGTATCATATTTATAAAGAGCCCCTATTCCTCCACTGGCAATTATAATATTATTTGCATAAATATTATGTTTTTTGTTTTTGTGGAATACTGAAACACCATAAGCGGTTTTGTTTTCAATCAAAATATCAAAAACCACCGCTTCATCTAAAAGATAGCTTTTATCTTTCCTAAGTAAAAATTTATGTATCTCTCTCCCTGTGGCATCGCCACCTTTATGATAAACCCTCGGAACCGAATGAGCTCCCTCTCTAGTGGGACCAGGAGAAAATTTAAATCCATATTCATCAAGTTCTTTTATTAAAGTTAAAGATGATCTGCTTAAAATTTCCACAGCTTCTTTTTTATTATAAAAACTGCCTGCAACTAAAGTATCTTTTATATGTAAAGGAACATCTTTTTCATTATTTGCAATTGTTACTCCACCTTGAGCGTAAAAACTATTACAATCCCAAACTTGATTTTTGGTAATAATTAATGTAGAAAATCCTTTTTCATTTAAAAATCTGGCACTCCATATTCCAGCAAGCCCGCTTCCTATAATTATGCAATCAAATTTCATTTCACTCCTATCTTAACTTTAAGTGTAGAATTTATATCTATTATTTTTAAATCACTAGCATTAATTTCTTTTTTTTTCTCAGGTTCCCACCTCGGTGGTGCTTTATATCCACAACCAACTAAAAAAATAGATATAATTGCAATATGAAAACATCCAAACAAATAATAACGCATATTTTAAAACCTTTTGAAAACAAAATAAAAATTCATCGTTGTTTGAAAAAAATTATATCATTAATGCCGCCAAAATACAAAAA
>CAZIBT010000157.1:0-1937 GCA_964537435.1 uncultured Nautiliales bacterium
GGCATTTTGCTAAATCAACTATTTTCATTGAAGGAATTTTTGGAACAAATATTTCCCCCCCTTTCATTCTTTCAAAATTTTTCAAAACAAATCTTACACCTTCTTCAAGTGTAATTAAAAACCTACTCATTTCAGGATGGGTGATTGGCAATTCTTTTGCGCCTTGTTTAATTAAATTTACAAAAAACGGCACTACGCTTCCACGGCTTCCTATAACATTTCCATATCTTACAACTGCAAATCTTGTTTTTCTTTTTCCAACCATATTATTTGCTGCTACAAAAAGTTTATCGCTTGCTAATTTTGTAGCGCCGTATAAATTTATAGGAGCTGCAGCTTTATCAGTGCTAAGGGCTATTACTTTTTCTGCTTCTACTTCAAGTGCAGTGTCTATCACGTTTTGTGCTCCGTGAATGTTTGTTTTTATGCATTCCATCGGATTATATTCGGCAACCGGTACATGTTTTAGGGCTGCTGCATGGATAACAATATCCACATCTTCCATAGCTTTTAATAATCTTTCTTTATCTCTCACATCACCTATGAAATAACGCATTCTTTTATCATTGAATTTTTGTTTCATTTCAAATTGCTTAAATTCATCACGAGAGTAGATGATTATTTTATTGGGATTATATTCTTTTAAAATAATTTCAGTATATTTTTTACCAAAACTCCCTGTCCCACCTGTTATTAAAATATTTTTCCCGCTAAACATAAACAGCCTTTTTTTTCAAATTTTAACAAAATTATTCCTTGTTATAAAGCCTTTTAAATTCATCACATTTTTTAAGAAGTTCTTCTTTTGAACCTGTGCAGACAATTTCTCCATTTTTAAATACCAAAATTTCATTTGTATTTTCTATGGTTGAGAGACGGTGAGCCACAATAAAAACAAGTTTGTCATTTAAATTATTAATTGTTTGCATAATAACTGCTTCGCTTTTAGTATCAAGCGCGCTTGTGGCCTCATCAAGTATTAAAATATCCGGGTCGTTGTAAAGAGCTCTTGAAATTGCAATTCTTTGTTTTTGTCCACCGCTTAGGTTACTTCCATTTTCCTGCAATATGGTGTAAATACCATCTGGCAGTTTTTTCACATAATCAAATAAATTTGCTTTTTTCAAAACATCTTTTATTTTTTTTTCATCTATTTTTTTACCATAAGCTATATTGGCTGCAATTGTATCGTTAAATATATGTATGTTTTGAGGAATGTAAGCGATTTTTCCCCGTAGAGAGTTTATATCGTATTCTTTTATGTTTTTATTGTTTATTAAAATTTCCCCTTCGTTTGTGTCATAAAATCTTTCTATTAAAGAGACAAAAGAACTTTTTCCTCCTCCACTATCTCCCACAACTCCTATTATTTTCGGTTTTTTTGTTTTAAAATTTATATTTTTAAGCGCATAAGTGTCATTATATTTTAATGAAACATTTTTAAATTCCAATGTTTTTATTTCAGTAAGTTTTTGTTTCCCATTTTTTACTTTTGGCAATATCGAAAATATTTCTTTTAATCTTTCATTAGCCGCAATGGCATCTTGCATTTTAGAATAAGTTGATGAAATTCTTCTTATCGGGTCTGTTAGCATAAATAGAGCCGTCATAAAAGAAAAAAACGCTCCAACACTCATTTTTCCATCAATTACTTCTTTTCCCCCTATAACAATTACAATTGCAGCTATTGTAGCGCTTAGGGTTTCAAGTAGAGGAATTAATAAAGCTTGGGTTCTGACTGTTTTAAGGTTGATTTTAAGGTATTTTAGATTATGTTCTTTAAAATTGTCTGTTTCAATTTCTTTTGCGTTGTATGCTTTTATTGTTTCTATATTTTTGAAAATTTCACTTAAATGTTGATTAAGTTTTGACGTTTGAGTTTGAGCTTTTTTTGAAAGTTTTTTCAGTTTTTTAGAAATTACGCTTACTGGATAAAT
>CAZIBT010000158.1:0-1930 GCA_964537435.1 uncultured Nautiliales bacterium
ATACTATTTATATTCATAAAGGAAATAAAAAAATTAGAGTAACTAAAGTTTTAATAGGCCCTTTTAGTAAAAAAGAGGCCAAAGAAAATTTAGCTAAAGTTAAAAAATACATTACCCAAAATGCTTACATTTTCAGGATTAAATAATGGTTTATGATAAATTTTTAGTAGATGAACTTTCAGTTATTGGTATTTATAATATTTTAAAAGAAATTTTTAGCAATGAAAAAATATTTCTTTTTGAAAGCGTTATAAATAATGATAATGGAAATTATTCTTTTATTACAATAGGAGAGAAGGAAAGGGTAATATACAAAAACGACAAAACGTATTATTTTGATGGAAAGAAAGAAGAAATTTTTGAAACTGAGCCATTTTCTTTTTTTAAAAAATATTTTAAAAACATAGATAAAAATTATTTCAAAAATTTAACAAAAAAACTGAATTTGGGTTTTGTAGACGGATTTATTGGATATATTGGTTATGATTTAGTAAAAGTAATTGAGCCGATATTAAAAAATTATATGGATGATTTAAAAGACGAAATTAAAATTCCAGATTTATATATGATAAGACCTAAAATTGTTGTTAGTTTTTCTCATAAAACTTCAGAATTAACAATTGTTATTAATGAAGAAACTTTAGAAAACAAATTAAAAGAAATTAAAAATTCTTTAAAATCTATTTACAAACATCACGGATTAAAAAAAACAGAACTTTTGAGTGAACCTGAATTTGTTTTTGACAAAGAGAAATTTTTCAAAATTGTTGAAAATGCAAAAGAAAATATAAAAGCCGGTGATATTTTTCAAATAGTCCTTTCAAATAGACTTAAAGTTAAAGCAAAAGTAGATAGACTTTCTTTTTATAGAAAACTAAGGAGCAAAAATCCTTCGCCTTATTTATATTATCTTGATATAGGAGATTTTGCAATTATAGGAAGCTCTCCTGAAGTAATGATAAGACTTACTGATGATGTTGTTTTATTAAGGCCTATAGCTGGCACCAGGAAAAGAGGGGAAAATCCAAAAAGAGATTTGGAACTTGAAAGAGAAATGATAAACGATCCTAAAGAAGTTGCAGAGCATATTATGCTTGTTGATCTTGGTAGAAACGATGTGGGAAGAGTTTGTAAGGGGGGAAGTGTCAAGGTTGAGGAGTTGATGAGGGTTGAGAGATATTCGCATGTTATGCATATGGTAAGCGATGTTTATGGTATATTAGATGAAAAATATGATATGTTCGATTTATTTAAGGCAACTTTTCCAGCTGGAACGGTAACAGGGGCTCCTAAAATAAAAGCAATGGAGCTTATTGCTAAGTATGAGGGCATAAAAAGAGGATATTATGCCGGAAGTGTAGGATATTTCGGATTTGATGGAAATATGGATAGTGCAATAACGATAAGAACTGCCCTTATTAAAAATGATGAGGTTATTTTTCAAGCTGGTGCTGGGATTGTAGCAGATAGTAAGCCTGAACTTGAATACAAGGAGGTTAACAATAAACTAGGGGCTTTAGTTTCAACATTAAAGGAATTAGAAAATGGGGGTGATTAAAAATTTTAGGGGCAATAAGTTATTAATAAAGCCTCAAGGTTTTTTGGATGCAAATGCAGCAAGCGAATATATTACACCAATAGATATTAATAAGATTAAAAATTTAAAAATAAAATATATAAGTGTTGATTTTAGCAAAATAATAGCCGCAAATATGAATGCACTTAGGTTTTTAAATGATATTTTTGAGGATCTTTTCAAAAAAGAAAATATAGAAAGCTGTATATTTAATCCCAATAGAAACATCTATCAAATAATTAATAATTTAGATGATTTGTATTTTAATATATTTGAAAATGAAACAGTTGAAAAAATTTTTTTTGATGATGATTATCTTGAAGAAAAGCCTATATATATATGTTGTATTAAAGA
>CAZIBT010000159.1:0-1922 GCA_964537435.1 uncultured Nautiliales bacterium
ATCTATTAGTTTAAACCCCCTTAAATATCCTTTGGAGCTTAAAAGGTATCCTTTTTGAAGTTCTTTATGCGAAATATTCAGATTAATTGCCGCTCTTTCGTGGGTAAATATTTCTTTTACGTTTTGTCCGTGAACTTGAAGATTTTTTACATTCACTATTTTTTCAAGTTCGTTTACATAAACCTTATCCCCGAGTTTCAAAGTGCCGCTTAATACCGTTCCCGTTACGACCGTTCCTATCCCTTTTAGCGAAAACACTCTATCGATATAGTATCTGAAAAATTTAGAAGTGTTTAATTTTCTAGGAGGCAAATTAAAAAGATAATCTTTAAGTTTTTCTATTGATTCTTTATCTTTAATGGAAGTTGGAATAATTTCAAGTAGTTTTAAGTTTTTATATTCTTTAAAAAGTTCTTTTATCTCCTCTTTTCTTTTTTCTATAAGCTCTTTTGATGCCAAATCGCATTTGGTTAAAGCTACAATTATATTTCGCACTTTTAATATATTCAAAACTTCCAAATGCTCTATTGTTTGAGGCATAATCCCTTCATTTACATCAATAGCAAAAAGTGTTGCATCAAACCCAAAAGCCCCGCTTATCATATTTTTAACTAACTTTTCATGTCCAGGAACATCTATAAAAGCAACATTTACATCATCTCTTTGCATATTCGTAAATGAAAGATCAATTGTAATACCTCTTTCTTTTTCTTCTTTAAGTTCATCCCCGTTATATCCAGTCATAGCTTCTATAAGAGATGTTTTCCCGTGGTCTACATGCCCGGCTGTTCCTATAATTATATGTCTCATAAATTCACTCCACAGCTTAATAATTCATTTGTAATAGTTGCTATTTTTTCTATTTCATCTATTTGAATAGTCCTAAAATCAAGTAAAAATTTTTCATTTTCTATTCTTCCAATCACCAATTGTTCCCTAAATTTTTGTTCCCATTTTTTAGCATTTCCTTCAAATGCTACAGCAATGCTTGGGATTTTTCTATTTGGCATAGTTCCTCCGCCCACATAAGTATGAGTTTTTATAATTTCTGCTTTTAAATAAGGTGTTAATGATAAAAATTTTTCAGCCCTTTTTTTTAGCTCATCCGTTGAAGTAAAAAGCATTTTAAGTGTTGGGATTTTATCATAATTTTTCTTAATATAAGCAATAGCCGTCTCTTCAATAAGTGAAATTGTAATTTTATCTACCCTAAACATTCTTAAAATCTGATTTCTTTTGAGTTTTTCAATATATTCCCTCTTACCTAGAATAATACCTGCTTGAACTCCTCCAAAAAGCTTATCCCCGCTAAAACTTATTAAGCTTGGATTATGTTTCATGATATCTAATATTGAAGGCTCGAAACTACTAAGAGAATATGGAAGCTGCGGAATATAAGCGCTCCCCAAATCATAATAATCCATCAGTCCGTAATTTTTTGCCATTTTTATAATTTCATCAAAACCAACTTCCTCACTAAATCCTTCAATAGAATAATTTGATTTATGCACTTTCATAAGCATTGTAGTATTTTCATTTATGGCATTTAAATAATCTTTTTTATGGGTTTTATTTGTTGTTCCCACTTCTTTTAATATTGCCCCACTTGCATTCATTACCTCAGGCACCCTGAAACTACCGCCAATTTCCACAAGCTCTCCGCGTGAGACTATTACTTCTTTTCCTTTTGCAAACGTATTCAAGACCAAAAATACTGCCGCTGCGTTATTATTTACAATCAAAGCATCTTCACTCCCAAATAAAAAACTTAAATGTTTTGCGGTATGATGATATCTATCCCCCCTTTTGCCTTTATCTAAATCATATTCAAGGTTACAATAATGCGTGCTAATTTTTTTTGCTCTTTCAAAAATTTCTTCATCTATAAGACTTCTTCCAAGATTTGTATGAATAATCACACC
>CAZIBT010000160.1:0-1899 GCA_964537435.1 uncultured Nautiliales bacterium
ATCCAAGTGTGATTATTTACGGAGATTTTTCAATAAAAATTGACAAGGCTACTTCCATAACAGAACTTGCCCAGGATTTAAAAAAAAATCAAATGCGTCTCCTCAGGATATTATTGCCATTCTTGAGAATTTGAAAAAATCACAAAATTTAAATGCAAAACTGATAATAAATTAAAGGAGTATTTATGAGAACACAACAATTACAAATGCAGACAAAAATTTCACCCCATCAGGCAAAACTGCAAAAACTAAAAAAAGTTTGCAAAAATTTTGAGAGTGAAATACTTAATTTTTATGTAAAACAGGCACTTGATTCAAAAAATCCCCTATACCCAAAAAGCGCAGGTGAAGGAATTTACAAATCAATGTATCAAGAAGAACTTTCAAAAGAGTTAAGCGGGAATTTTGGTTACTCTGAACTTTTATACAATTTTTTAAAAGACAGGGTTTAGAATTTTCTAAATTTGCCGATTAGTTGGGTAGAGATAATAAAAAAGGCTTTAAATGATAAATAGAATTAATACAGGCTTAAATATAACAAATGACTTTTCTGCCCAACAAAATAAAAAGACACAAAAAAATACAAAATTATCAAGGGTGGAAGAGATTAAACAGCAAATAAACAACGGCACATATAAAATAGATTTACAAAAAAGTGCCGAAGCCATGGCTAAACACTTAAAATAATCTCTTCTTCCCTTTCAAAAGGAAGGGAAAATGTTACTTAACAAATTACAAACAGCAAATAAAATTCTTAATAATTTAATAAAAATTACAAATGAAGATATTGAAACTATCAAAGAAGCGAAGCATGAAGAAGTTTTTGCCAATATGAAAATCAAAGAAAATCTGGCAGTTGAATTTCAAAATACAAAAGGTGAAATAGATTATATTCTCTCAAACAGAAACAGACCAATAGAAGAAATTTTTACTCCCGAAGAAGAAAAAGAATTTGAAGAATTTAAAAATCTTTTAAATGAATTTCACGAAAAACATAAATTTTTTGCAAAACTCTCTTTTAGCGTAACAAACTTTTACAATACCCTTTTAAATAAAATAAAAGGTCAAGAACAGGTAACCTATGAAAAAGACTATACCTCAAATTCAAGTTTAAGAATAAAGGCTTAAAATGGCAATTGCTACAGGACTTTCAACCGCTCTTACAGGACTGCAATCCCATCAAAAAGCACTTGAAGTAACTTCAAATAATATTTCAAACGCCTCAAATCCGGATTATGTAAGAGAAAGAGCAACTTTTTCAACCTTAACGCCTATTAATTCCGTTCCAGGCGATATAGGAATGGGAGTAAATATCAGTTCTATAAACAGAATTACAGATACCTTTCTTTTTAACAGATTTACTTCAACATCCGCCACACTTAAACAACTGACTACAACTGACCAGTATCTTCAGGAAATTGCGACTTATTTTCCGGATGTCCAAGACCAGGGACTGCACAAAGATATGGAAAATTTTTTTAATGCGTGGCAAAATTTAGCAAGTAATCCAAATGACGGAAGTGCAAAAGTGGCTTTGGCAAATAAAACACAAAAACTTACCGATACTTTTCATTTTTTAAGAAATAAACTCTCCAAAATTCAAACAGATGTAAATTCTGAAATAGATTCAAGAATAAAAGAAGCAAACACTATAGCAAAAAATATAGCTACATTAAACAAACAAATTTCAGCCCACGAAGCAAACGGTAAATCCCACGCAAATGAATTAAGAGATAAAAGAGACGGTCTTGAAAAAAGACTAAAAGAAATTTTAAATGTAACTGTTTTAAAATCAGGCATCAGCACAAAAAATTCCCAAGGAAATGTCACAACCGGTTATTCACAAAGTTATCAGGTATTACTTGGAGGAAGACCTTTGATTGACGGAGATTCTTATCA
>CAZIBT010000161.1:0-1896 GCA_964537435.1 uncultured Nautiliales bacterium
TTTGTTCTTATTGAAAAAAGTTTTGATGCCAAAGTAGGATTAACTTCTAATAGAGCTTTTATGTTTTTTTCGAAAATTTTAGACATTTTAGACCTTTTTTAAATCTTTAAGCAAAAATCATACCTATTTGTTAAAATATGATAAAATAAAATAAAAAGGATAATAATTGTTTGATTTTTTAAAAAAAACAAAACAAAAAGAGATGGTAAAACCTCAAAAAGATCCTTTTCCCGATTATGAGGAGGTTAGTAAATTAACAATTATTGATATAAGGGATGAAGGAGACATTGAATATTATGGAAAATATCCAAATTCTATTCATATCCCATTTGATGAATATTTTGCAAGTAAACTTTTGATGCTTGATAAAAATAAGAAATATGGAATTATGGATTTAAGGGGAAATTTAGTAAAAGAAGCAGAAGAGATAGCAAGAAAAGTAGGGCTCAATGCAAAGGCTTTAAGAGGAGGATTTTTTTATATAAGTGAAGTATTGAATTATAAACCGATTAAAGATGGTGAATGAGTGAATGGGTAGATGGGTGGAAAAGATGATGAGTGGATGAGTATATGGGTAAATGGGAATATGCATGAAATATGATAAAAACCCATACACGCATTAACATATTTACTCATTTGCTATAAAAAAAGGAGTATAAATGAAAGTATACGGAATTAAAACATGTGGGAGTGTTAAGAAAGCTTTGAAATTTTTTAAAGACAATGATATTGAGTATGAATTTGTAGATTTAAAAAAAACGCCTGTTTCTTGCGAAAAAATTGATACATGGCTAAAAAAAGTTGATATCGATACTCTTTTTAATAAAAGAGGAACAAAATACAGACAGTTAAAATTAAAAGAGCTAAATTTAAATGAGGAAGGCAAAAGAGAATGGTTATGCAAGGAAAATTTGCTTATAAAAAGACCTGTGATAGAACTTGATAATGGTGAAATAATTGTAGGTTTTGATGAGGATAAATACAAGGAGATATTCGAATGAATATAGAAATTTTAAGCGTAAGTGTTGGAGTTGGAGCTGCAATAGGATATATAACAAACTATTTTGCAATTAAAATGCTTTTTAAACCTTATAAACCCTTAAAAATCGGGAATATTACTCTTTTTCCTCAAGGGATTATTCCAAGAGAAAAAGCTGCTCTTGCTAAGAAAGTAGGCGGTGTTGTAAAAGATTATATTTTAAGTGAAGAAGAGATTAAAAAAATAGTTACAAGCAAAGAAGTTCAAGAGGAAATAGGAAAATTTTTAAATGAAAAAATAGAAAATATGCTTGATAAAGATATTCAGGAGTTTATTTCCAAAGAGGAAATAGCGGAAAAGTTTGCATTGATTATTGAAAATATAATTAAAGAAAAATTTTCTATGTTTGCAGGTTTTATTAGTAAAGATACGCTTAAAGATTTGTTGTTAAAACTTGAAATTCCTCTTAAAATAAATCAAATTATACCACCTGATAAAGTAAAAGATGTATTAAAAAAAGAGATATTTAACTTTTTAGAAAACGAAGTTCCAACAATTTTTATAAAAGCTCATATTGATAAAATAGTAGAAGAAAAAGTGGCATCTTTTGATGAAAAAACATTAGAAGAGATGTTGTTTGCTTTAATGAAAAAACATTTTGGATTTATTAATTTTGCAGGAGCAGTGCTTGGTGGGATTATAGGATTTGTTCAATATTTTGTTATTAAATAAAAAAAGAAGAGATTAAAGAATAGTTAAGTTTAGCATATGCTTAACCATCTCTTCTGGCATTTTGTGGAAATTTAGGTATTTATAAATTTTGTCTTCTTTTCCCGCTAATTTTCTTTCTATTATTTCAAGGTATTCTTCTTTTGTAGGGATTCTTCCAAGAAGTGAAATAACTGCTGCAAGTTCTG
>CAZIBT010000162.1:0-1889 GCA_964537435.1 uncultured Nautiliales bacterium
TAAGATTTGTTGTTTTATCATTAAAATTCAAAAAAACAGCATCTATTAACGAATAATTATTAAAATTTATGTATAATTATGAAAATTTATTAAATAACAAAGGAGATATAAAAATGGCATTAGAATTAACAAAAGATAATTTTGTCGATACAGTAAAAAACGCAAAAGTTGCAATAGTGGATTTTTGGGCGCCTTGGTGCGGGCCTTGTAGAATGATTGCACCTATTATTGAAGAACTTAGCGAAGAATATAAAGATAAAGGTGTAGTTGTAGGAAAAATAAATACAGACGAACAACAAGAACTTGCAATTCAATTTGGTATAAGAAGTATACCTACTGTTCTTTTCTTTAAAAACGGAGAATTAGCTGATAGTATGATAGGAGCTGCTCCAAAAGCTATGTATGAAGAAAAAATCAAAGCTCTTTTAGGAGAATAATATATTCAAAAACAGATTTTTTTATACTTTCAGCTCCTTTTTTGGAGCATTAATGGTTGCTGCATTTTTTTTCTATTTCAAATATAAATTCAGCGAATATAAATTTGTAGATTTTAATAAAATTGTTCTTTATACAAAATCTGATATTTTTGAGCCTAAAAAAAACGAATATTATCTACTTATTTTTAGTTCAAGAATGTCCGATTTAAAATCTCTTATAAAAAAAATTCCTAAAAATCATCCTATCATAGCAGTAGATATTTATCAAAAAAGAATAAATTATCCCGGAATAATCTATACAACTGCCGGAATAAATACTATAATTAAACTTATACAATATCTTAATATTTATGAAGTTCCGGTTATGTTAAAAATAAAAAAATACCATAAAAATTTATATAAACAAGACAGCCCCTTAAAAATAATTAACAATAAAAATTAAAGGAAATTATTATGAATTATGATATTGTAATAATAGGTGCAGGGCCAGCGGGACTTAGCGCCGGAATATATGCAAGTAGGCTCGGCAAAAAAACAGTGATTTTAGAGAAGTTAAATCCCGGGGGGCAAATAACACTTAGCAGTGAAATAGAAAATTATCCCGGAATTTGCGAAATTAAAAGCGGACTTGAATTTATGGCCTGCTGGAGCGAACAGGCTAAAAAATTTGGATGTGAAATTAAAAGCGAAGAAGTTAAAAAAATAATTCCAAGTTCCAAATCTCAAGTTCCAAGTTGGAAAATTAATACTCATAAAAATGAATATACATCAAAAGCTGTAATTGTAGCAACAGGCTCAACTCCTAAAAAAGCAGGGTTTGAAGGAGAAACTGAATATACGGGAAAAGGTGTGAGCTATTGTGCAGTATGCGATGGATTCTTTTATAGAAATAAAGACGTGGCTGTTATAGGAGGAGGAGATACCGCACTTGAAGAAGCTTTATATTTAAGTAAAATCGCTAATAAAGTTTATTTAATACATAGAAGAGATAAATTCCGTGCAGCTCCTTTAACACAACAAAAAGTGTTAAATACACCAAATATTGAAATTATTTATAACGAAACAGTTAAAAAAGTATTTGGAAAAGAGTTTGTAGAAGGTATAATTCTCTCTTCAGGAAAAAAAATCACTCTTGATGGAATTTTTGTTTTTGTCGGTATGAAAGTTAATAACGAACTTGTAAAAGATTTAGTTAAACTTAATAAATGGGGTGAAGTTAAGGTTGATTTGAATATGAATACTTCCGCTAAGGGTTTGTTTGCAGCGGGAGATATAAGAGAAAATTCAATAAAACAAGTAGTTGCTGCTGCTGGAGATGGAGCTGTGGCTGCAATTAATGCATGTAAATGGGTGGATGAGATGATAGAGTGATGAGAAAGCACTAAGTTGAGAAAAGGAATATAAGTTCCAAGTTCTTAGTTTCAAGAAAAAATATAAAGTAAATATAAATAA
>CAZIBT010000163.1:0-1882 GCA_964537435.1 uncultured Nautiliales bacterium
TAGGCTCATTCAAAACAACAGGCAAAAGAATTTTTCTTATGGCCCCAATTCATCACCATTTTGAAAAAAAGGGATGGAGAGAAAACAAAGTTACAATAAGGTTTTGGATAATAGCATTAATTATGAATATAATTGCAATACTTAGCATAAAAATTAGGTAAGAGAGTAAATGGGTGGATGGGTGAATGAATTGATGGGTGAATGAGGAAAAGGGGAGTAGGAAGAAGAAATTGAAAGTTTCAAGTTTCAAGTTCCTAGTAATTATGATTTATGAGTTTTGAATTTAACATTAAAAATTAAAAACTCAAAACTAAGCACTATGCACTATTCCTCTTCACTCAACACTCCCCACTTTCCATTTCGCACTGCCCACTTTGCACTTAGCACTTTATTGAAAGGATGTAAATGGAAAAAGAATTTAAATCTGAAAACGAAAAGTTAAAAGCCGAACTTAAAATTTTTAAAATAAAAGCATTAAAAGAAAAAATGGTGCTTTTTGGTGTGGTATTGCTAGTTTTAGTTGAAATAATTGCTCTTTTTGTATTTTTAAAAAAAACAATCTTACCATCAACTCCAATAACAAAACCTTATATTGCAGTAATAAATATCAATAAAACAATTACAGTTCCTTATATCGATAAACTTATGGCAAAAATGGATGCCCTTAAAAAAGACAAAAACTGTAAAGAATATCTTTTGATTTTCAACACACCCGGGGGAAGTCCTAGTGCGAGCGATGAATTTAATGCATATCTCAGATATCTAAATAAAATAAAAAAAGTTAATGTTTATGTAGAAAGTATGGCAGCAAGCGGAGGATATTATATTATAAGCGCCATCAGACCAATCATTGCAAACAAAAATGCTGTAGTAGGAAGCATAGGGGTTATTTTGCCTCATTTTGTTCTTAAAAAATTAGCTGATAAAATAGGAATTCAAGAAGATTCTTTAACTGTTGGAAAATACAAAGAGCCTATTAGCTTTTTCAAAAAAATATCCCCTCAAGACAAAAAATATCTTTTATCCCATCTGCTTCTTCCAACTTATAACAACTTTTTAAAAACAGTGGCAAAAGGCAGGCATATACCTCTAAAAGTATTAAAAAAATATGCGGATGGTAAAATTTATATAGCAACACAGGTTAAAGGAATTTTGGTAGATAAAATTTCCAATTTAATTACATTGAAAGAAAAGCTAAAAAAGAAATACAAGGGAAATATCGAATTTGTAAATATACCTTTACAAAAGAAAAGACTGCCATTTTTTAATATCAAGCTTTCAAGCGATATTGGAGAAGCACTTAAAAGGTTTTTTCAGTGAAATCCCTTTTTGGATATGGAATAACCACCAAAGAAATAGCAAAAGAAGGAGGATGGCATATATATGACGATAAATTCAAAGAGATAAGCTTTGATAAATACGGAAATAAATTATTGCCCTCCTCTCTTTTTGATGAAAACAAATCAAAACTTGAAATAACATCTCCAGGAATTCCTCCGTATCATCCTTTAATAAAAAAAGCTAAAAACTTAATGAGTGAGCTTGATTATTATTATAATCCGCAAACTTTTCAGATATGGATAAGCGGAACAAATGGCAAAACCACCACTACTGAAATGCTTCATTATCTCTTACCTCAAAGTGAAATTGGGGGAAATATAGGAATTCCACTTGGCAAACTTAATAAAAACAAAATATGGGTATTAGAAGTTAGCTCATTTCAGTTATATTATACGAAATATGCAAAACCAAATATTTTTATTTTATTGCCTTTGAGTGAAGATCATATTGCTTGGCATGGAAGCTTTGATGAATATAAAAATGCAAAACTCTCCCCTCTTAAAAAAATGACAAAAAGAGATATTGCAATATTACCAAAAGA
>CAZIBT010000164.1:0-1844 GCA_964537435.1 uncultured Nautiliales bacterium
AATTCCGCAACGCTGTTTTGTTTTTACTTTTTCGTTATTTAGTCAGTGCCTTTATATGGAGCCAGCGAAGGGACTCGAACCCTCGACCTGCTGATTACGAATCAGCCGCTCTAGCCAGCTGAGCTACACCGGCATAAATTAGTATAGATTTTGTGTCAGAGAATAATAAACGATGAAAGAATGGCTCCGGCGGCAGGACTCGAACCTGCGACCCGACGGTTAACAGCCGTCTGCTCTACCGACTGAGCTACGCCGGAATGTGGATTAGAATTATAATATAACAATAAAACAATGTCAAGAATTTTAGAGACTAACTAAATAAGTTTTTATAATAAAAACTTCAAAGATAAAAGCATAATACCTCCTTGCTTCATTTTACTTTACAATACTCAAAATTTTGCTAAAAATTACACTTAACTTACGCCTTCTTGGTAAATGATATTTTTTAAACACAAAATTTTCATTAAATTTCTAAGTATAAACCCCTCAAATAAAAGAAAGAATAAGAAAAATTACTGATGATTTTTATGCTCAAGGATTTTTATATTCAAAAGCCCTGCCACTTGAACAAATAAAAGAGATTAAATTTTAGGTTCTATATTCAGCATTTATTTTTACATAATCATAGCTTAAATCACATCCGTAAGCAGTAAATTCGCCATTTCCAATTCCCAAATCTACATAAATTTTAAATTCATCTTTTTTCATAATCTCATGAGCTTTTTTTTCTATCTCAATATTAAAAAGGATATTTCCCTTCTCATAAACAATTATATTTTCAAAAGCAATTGTTAATTTTTCTTCATCACATTCAACCCCGCTAGCTCCTATTGTTGAAGCAATTCTACCCCAATTGGGATCTTCTCCAAAAATTGCGGTTTTGACTAAAAGAGAATTAGTCAAACTTTTAGCTGCTATTTTAGCTTCTTTTTTATCTTTTGCCCCTTTTACCACAAAAGCTACCAGTTTATTTGCACCCTCACCATCTTTTACGATATCAAGAGCAAGTTTTAACATAACTTGCCTTAAAGCCTCTTTGAAAGCTTTTTTATCATAACTTCCATTTCTTGTAGTCATCAAAAATACGCTATCGTTTGTAGATGTATCTCCATCCACACTTATTGCATTAAAACTCTCTTCAAGATTTTCTTTTAATATTTCTTCCATTTCTACAAAAGGAATATCTGCATCAGTTACAATAAAACAAAGCATCGTAGCCATTGCTGGATTTATCATACCCGCTCCCTTGGCTACTCCGCCAATTTTAAATTTACCAAAATCCCCTTCAACTTCAAATGCAATCTCTTTTTCAAACGTATCAGTTGTCATTATTGCTTTTGCAAATTTATGTGAATTTTTTTTATCAAAATCAAATTTTTCAATTCCGGCTTTGATTTTTTCTTTATCAAGTCTCACACCTATTACACCTGTTGAACTCATTATAGGGTTTTTAACCTCTATTTTTTTTGCCAAAAATTCCAAAATTTCCTCTATGTCTTTTATTCCTTCCTCTCCAGTTAAGGCATTTGCATTTTTGGAATTAGCCAAAATAAAATTTGTTTTTGTTATATTTTTTCTCAAAACATATTTTAAAGGTGCTGCTTGAAATTTATTTGTGGTAAATGCATAAACAATATCCATTTCCTTATCACTTCTTATAAATCCTAAATCAAAACCATCTTTTTTAAACCCAGCATTTACTCCGCTGGCATAAATTCCATCAACTACACATATCCCGCCTTCAATTGGTGTAATTCTAAATTTCATTTTTTTCCTTTATATAAAATCAATCTCTTTTGGTTTTTTTGAACTTCTTATAATCTTTCTGGCTTTCATCATATCTT
>CAZIBT010000165.1:0-1832 GCA_964537435.1 uncultured Nautiliales bacterium
GAGCGTCGGATTCCTAATCCGAAGGTCGTGGGTTCAAATCCCGCCCGGGAGACCAACTTAAATTAGTATTTGCGCTCTGCCGGTTCGTATAGACTAATGTCTACCTCACCTTTTTGATAATCAAAGCTACCATCATCTTTTTTTCTAATAATTGAATGATAAAGATAATTTTCATCATCCCTTTTTGGATAATCGTCTCTGTAAAAACTTCCCCTGCTCTCTTTTCTTTGAAGCGACGCATAAGCCAAAACATCAGCAATTTCTAATAAATTAAAAAATTCAAGAGTGGATTGTAAATCGATGTTAAATACTTTTGATTTATCAACAACACCAAGATTTTTCTTTGCTCTTTCAATCAGATTTTGTAATTTTTCATAACCTTGTAGCATTTCTTTTTCGTTTTTAAACACTCCAAAATGTTTAAACATAATTTCACCAAGTTCAACCCTCATATCCCCAAGCGTTTCTTTGCTTTGTTTATTCATAAGTTCGTTTATAAAATTTTTATCCCTCTCAAGTATTCCAAAATCATTATTTAAAAAGTTAGTAGCTTCCGCATATCTAACTGCCTCTTTACCTGCAATATGACCGAAAACCACTATATCAAGAAGGCTGTTTCCTCCAAGTCTATTTGCTCCGTGAACGCTTACACACTGCGCTTCTCCAGCAGCATATATTCCTTCTATTTCGGTTTCGCATTTTACATTTGTATGAATTCCCCCCATTGCATAATGAGCAGTTGGTTTGATAGGTATTGGTTCATTTATCGGATCTATCCCTTCAAAATCTATTGCAAGTTCCCTGATTTGAGGAAGTCTTTCTTTAATTTTTTCAGCTCCCAAATGCGTCAGATCAAGATGAACATATTCCCTTCCTTCATCATCACTAAAACCTCTGCCTTCTCTTATTTCGCTCATTATACTTCTACTAACCAAATCCCTTGGTGCCAACTCCATTTTACCCGGAGCATATTTGGCCATAAATCTTTCACCTTTGTTATTCAAAAGATGCCCACCTTCTCCTCTAGCTGCTTCAGTAACTAATATAGCTGATTTTCTAAGACCTGTAGGATGAAATTGTAAAAATTCCATATCTTTAAGAGCTATTCCTGCCCTAAGAGCCGCAGCACTTCCATCTCCCGTGCATCCAAGAGCATTTGAGGTATATCCCCAATATATTCTGCTATGCCCTCCAGTTGCCAAAATAATGGCTTTTGTTTTAATAAATACTGTTTTTCCGGTGGCTATATTTATTGCACTAACTCCTGAAACTCTCCTACCGTTATGTGCTATATTCAATAAAAACCATTCGTTTAAAAATTTTACACCCTCTTTTATACATTGTTCAAAAAGAGTATGAAGCATTACATGTCCCATTTTATCTGCACTGTAACAAGTCCTATCTTTACTTGCACCTCCAAAAGGGCGCTGTGCTATTTTTCCGTTATTAAGTCTAGAAAAAGGAACTCCCATATGCTCCATTGCCCTTATTATCCTAGGAGCCTCATAACACATATATTTCACAGCTTCCTGATCAGCTAAATAATCGCTTCCTTTAATAGTATCGAATGTATGTAATTCCTCATTGTCAGTAGGATCCACATTTGCCAAAGCTGCATTTATACCGCCTTGTGCGGCACCTGTATGTGAACGTGTTGGATAAACTTTGCTTAAAACAGCAATATTTAAATCTTTGTTTTCTTTAACAGCACTTAATGCAGCGTATAAACCTGCTCCTCCAGCCCCAATAATTAATACGTCAACATTCATCATAACCCTTTCATTAGCCTTTTAAAAATTATATCAAATTTGTCTTTTTTTGTTTCAAAATCA
>CAZIBT010000166.1:0-1824 GCA_964537435.1 uncultured Nautiliales bacterium
AAAATTTACAATATAAGAATAATCTGAAAAATCTTCCTTTTGAGTTACAAATTTAACATCTAAAATTTCAAATTTTAATTTATTCATATTTTCCTGAGCTTCAATCGTAGTGCTAAGAGCCCCCAAAATATTTGAAACTATTTCTTTTATTGCATCCAAATCATCATCATTAACTTCCTCTTTAGCTTCACCCTCTCCTCCAAGCATCATATCGCACACTGCGGTAGAAAAAGCCGGAGGCAATAAAAAAACAATCTTTCCTTTAGGAGTAACATTAACTTCCACTTTGACAAAAGGAGGCTTTGGTTCCCCTATTTCAGCAGATTGTGAAAGAATTGAAATTTCAGGTGAAAGGCCTATAAGGCCTTCTATTGTCGATTTTATTTCATTTTGCAACAATTTAATAAATTCATTCATTTTCGCCTCCGGTAATCTGTTCTAATTTTTGTTTCCTTTTCATTTCAAGCATTTCAAGTATCTCTTTAATCTCATCATGTTCGGTTTTAAGTTTTTCTTTTATTTTTATGCACTTTCTATATCTTTTAACACCAAATTCTGCAATAAATTTTTCCCTTCCATCCACTTTAATCATAGCACTATTATCTGCACTTCTATTTAATTTAATAATATCTCCAACTTCTAAATCCAATATTTCTTTCATATTAAGTTTTGCATATCCCAAAACCGCTTCAAGTTCAATTTTGGCCCCTCTTATCAATGCCCTTAATTCTCTGTTTCTACTTTTCCTGCCGCTTGTTTCACTAAGCATCAAATCCCTGCTGGCAAGTTTTGGCAAAAGAGATTCAATAGAAATTACAGGATAGCATATATTCATCATTCCACTTGTTTGCCCTATTACAATTTCCATTACAACCATAATTACTATTTCATTTTGAGCAACAATCTGAACTACATTTGGACTTGATTCCTTTGCTTCAATAACAGGATACAAATCCATAATAGGAGCCCATACCTCTTTCATATTTTGAGTTATTATTCTTAAAATTTGGTCTAATAAATTAAGCTCTATATCTGTAAATTCCCTATTTGCATCAAAAGGCATACCAGGCCCACCTAATAATCTGTCTATCATTGGAAATACAATTGAAGGATTAATTTCAATAATTCCTTTTCCATCAAGAGGCTTGAGCGAAAATACATTAAAAGATGTAGGGCTTGGCAAACTCATCAAAAATTCTCCATATGTCATTTGATCGACCGAATGGAGTTGAATTTCAACTATACTTCTCATTAAAGATGAAATATTACTAGCCAAACTTCTAGCCATTTTATCATGCATAGCTCTTATGCTTCTTAGCTGCTCTTTACTGACCCTATTTGGTCTTTTGAAATCATATAAGGTTATCTTTCTCTGCTCAAGTATATCAGGGGCTTCTTCAAGCTCTTCAGGATTGATATCCTCATCCTCAACAACTTCTAAAAGCGCATCTATTTCATCTTGAGAAAGTATTTCAGCCATTTAATTTTTCCCTTATTTTTTTTATTGTTTTTTTGTGTATTTGAGAAACTCTGCTCTCACTCACACTGAGTATATCAGCAATCTCTTTTAATGAAAGCTCTTCAAAATAATACAATTGGACAATTAACTGCTCTTTTTTGGAAAAAGTATTCAAAACTTTTTTTATAGCATCAATTAACTCTTCCTCTTCAATCTTTTTTGAAATATCATCATAAAAATTTAACTGATCTTCAATAGGCATAACCGTATATATTTCATCAGCTGCTCTTGCTTTTTTGATTTTATTGATATCAACATTTAAAACTTCACTTAAATATTCATCGCTTGGTTCATCATCATTTTTT
>CAZIBT010000167.1:0-1810 GCA_964537435.1 uncultured Nautiliales bacterium
GTTTATGAAGGAGTTTTATTTATAGGACTTATGATTGTAGATAATGAACCTTATGTGCTTGAATATAATGTTAGATTTGGAGATCCTGAATGTGAAGAACTTATGGCATTAATTGATAGTTCATTATATGATATGTTTTATTATGGTGCTACAGGAGAGCTTGATAAAATTGATGTAAAAATGAAAGATATAGTAGCTGTTGGTGTTGTTTGTGCGAGTAAGAATTATCCTTATTCAAGCTCTGAGCCGGCTGAAATAACAGTTGATGATTTAAGTGATATTAATGGATATATCGCCTATGCAGGAGTTAAAAAAATAGATGGTAAACTTTTTGCAACAGGTGGAAGAGTGCTTGTGTGTGTTGGATTTGGAAAAGATGTAAAAGAGGCGAGAGATGAAGCATATAAAATAGTAGATAAAGTTCATTTTGAGGGTAAAAAATATAGAAAAGACATAGCTTATCAGGCAATAAAGTAGGTGAGAGGGAATAGGAAGTAGACGAAAAAAGGTAAGGAAAAAAATAATGCAAAAAATTAATGATTTGGATTTTAAATTAGAAAGAGAAGGTCTGAAAATAGCTTCAATAACAAAAAGAGCAATAGCTATGACAATTGATGATTTTTTAATATCATTTATTGTTATAATAGCTTTTTATAATTCGTTTGCAAATGCCAAAAATTTTCAAGAGATTTTAATTTTAACAGATAAACTTTTTTTGTATATTTTTATTGCTTATACCCTTTATCATTGGATTTTTGTTGCGATTTACGGAAAAACAATCGGTAAATTTATAACAAAAATAAAAGTTATAGATATAAAAACATTCGATAAGCCTAATTTATTATTTTCTTTTATAAGAAGTTTAACAAGAAATTTTGATGAAATGTTTTTTTATATGGGTATGGCTGTTGCATTATTTGATTCTTATAATAGAGCTTTGCATGATATACTTGGGAGATGTATAGTTGTTGAGGATTAGTTTTTTTTTAATATTTTTTACATTTTTATTTGCAGATGTAAAAATATATGCTCCTTATTCAAAAGAAATAAATAATAGCATAGTATTAAAAAAACCTTATATGATTTATAAGGATTTTTATATTCAATCCAATAAAGCTGTTGTGAAAAATAACAAAACTGCCATCTTTGAAGGGAACGTTATCATTTTTTATAATGATGAAGTAATTAAAGCTGAAAAAGTAGAGGTTTTTTCAAAAGATAATATTGTTATTAATGATTCATATTTATATGATAGAAAACTTGATGTATGGTTTAAAAATAAAATTTCGCATATAAAAAATAGAAATATAATCTATTTCAAAAACGGAATTTTTAGCAGTTGTTGTGTAAAAAATCCGGATTGGTTTATACATACTACAAGCGGAAATTTTAATAAAAAAACAAAATATATCAAACTTTATAATTTAACGCTTTATATTCACAAAACGCCTGTTTTTTATCTTCCTTTTTACTTCGGATCGCTTGATAAAACAAGAAGGAGTGGGTTACTAAGGCCATTTATAGGTTATTCGTCCAACGAAGGTTTGCTTTATTCTCAGCCGATTTATTTTGTTACCTCAGTTAGAAATGATTTGGAAATCACGCCTACAATCAGAAACTTAAGAGGTAGGGGTATATATACCACTTTTAGATTTGTAGATTCACCTTATTCATACGGAGAAATTAAAGCAGGGGATTTTAAAGATAAAAGTTATTATTATCACAAAAACAATCTTGCACATCAAAGCCATTATGGATACGAATTTTATTATTTAAGAAATAAAATAACCAAAAATGATAAATTATATAT
>CAZIBT010000168.1:0-1749 GCA_964537435.1 uncultured Nautiliales bacterium
TATGCTATAATATGCATATATAAATATACATCAAAGGATACATAATGATAAATGTGGTTGATTTAAGAAAAAGAGGAATAAAAGCGGTAGAAGAAGAAATAAAAAAAGAAAACAAGGCTATAATAAGTTTCAAAGGCAAACCCGCTTATGTAATGCTAACAATCGACGAATATGAAAAACTTGCCCTTGATAAAGCATATAACGAATTAAAATTCAAAAAAGAAAAAAACGAAGCTTACATAAGCAGTGCCGATGAATTAATTAAAAGAATAGAAAATGGGTTATAAGCTGGTATATGATGATAAATTTGTCAAAAAAAGTATAAAGTTTATAAAAAAACATCCGGATTTGAAAGAAAAGTATTATAAAATTCTAACAATTTTAGAAAATAATCCTTTTCATCCTTCTTTAAGATTGCATAAAATCAAAGGCGGTGATTATTACTCAGTTTCAGTTACAATGAATTACAGGATACTTTTGTATTTTTTGGTAAAAGATAACGAAATTTATCTTCTTGATATAGATTCTCACGATAATATTTATAAAAATATGTAAAAATTAATAGAGGTAGGTAGTGCGTAGTGCGGAGTTTTTAATGTTAAATTCAAAACTCATAATTTATAATTACTCGGAACGTAGGACTTAAAACTTTTTTAATTTTTCATTTAAAACTCGGAACTTTCAACTCCTTCTTTCTACTTTCTCATTCACCCATTAACACATCCACTCATCCACCCATTAATACATCCACCCATCCACTCGTTTAGTCTTGACAAAAAAAGTTTATTTAATTAAAATCGCACAAAATTTACTGCTGAAAACTTCAAAATTTACCTACAAGGAATAATTGATTATGGAAAATCAAAATGAAAATGTTGCTCATAATGGGCAAAACGGACAGACAAACAACAAAAAACAAAGAACGCATATACCGGTAGAAGGTTATACCATTGAAACTTTAATGAGTATGCCAACCGATAAGCTTATTGAAATTGCAAAAAGTTTAGGTGTTGAGAACCCTCAAGAATTTAAAAGACAGGATTTAATGTTTGAAATATTAAAAACACAGGTGCAGCAAGGGGGGTATCTTCTTTTTACTGGAATACTTGAAACAATGCCCGACGGATACGGCTTTTTAAGAAGCATAGGAGGGAATTTTGAAAATTCTGTAAATGATGTTTATGTTTCTCAAACCCAAATAAGAAGATTTGCCCTAAGAACAGGAGATATTGTAACAGGTCAGATTAGACCCCCAAAAGATCAAGAAAAATATTATGCTCTTTTGAAAATTGAAGCGGTAAATTATCGTCCTCCGGAAGAGACCAAAAAAAGACCTCTTTTTGATAATCTCACACCTCTTTATCCAAATGAAAAAATAAAGCTTGAATACGATCCGAAAAAACTCACAGGAAGGGTGCTTGATTTGTTTGCTCCTATTGGAAAAGGTCAAAGAGGACTTATAGTAGCGCCTCCAAGGAGCGGAAAAACTATATTTTTAAAAGAAATAGCTCATGGAATTACACAAAATCATCCTGAAATTGAACTTATGGTATTACTTGTAGATGAAAGACCAGAAGAAGTTACTGATATGCAAAGAAGCGTTAAAGGTGAAGTTTTCAGTTCAACTTTTGATAAACCTGCACAAAATCACGTTCGAGTAGCTGAACTTGTTATAGAAAAAGCAAAAAGAATGGTAGAAATGGGTAAAGATGTAGTAATTTTACTTGATTCAATAACAAGACTTGCAAG
>CAZIBT010000169.1:0-1731 GCA_964537435.1 uncultured Nautiliales bacterium
GATATAGGCAGATTTATAGGAGTTGAATTCGAAAAGAGTATAACACTTCAAGATTTTTTAGAAAATCCTAAAAATTTAAAATTTTCAAAAAGATATAAAAATATTATTAAGTTTGCTTAAAAAGCCGGGAGGGCGTTCACGCAGTGACTTTGGACTCCCGTGAGTCACATATGAGAATAGGAGAAACGGTTTAGGGGCGAAACCATATCGCCACACCCACCGTTTACTACCATCTCCTCTACAAAGTCATTGTAGGGCCCCAAAATGTGCGGGTAGCGCACCTCCCAGGTATTAATAATTATATCATATTTTTATGATTTAGTCAATCAAATACCGAAATATCGATATTTTTGGCAATATCAATACAATTTTTTATCGAAGGGTATTTAGGTATCAAAATATTTTTAACATTCAATTTTACCAAAGCTTTTTTTGTTTTTTTACCAATTGCAATGGGTATAGTTTTTTGAAAATTTTCTATTTTAAAAAAACATTCGACGGTAGAAGGCGATGTAAAAATCACAATTGAAGGCTTTTTAAGTCGAATTTGAGGTTTATTGCAATTTGTTTCATAAATAATTTTTTCAATTAATTTATTTGATGAATTTTTAAAGATTTCATTAATAGGCGAAATTATTTTTTTGGCTCTTAAAAAAAGAAATGTTTTATTATAATAAGTTTGTATAATTTCTTTTGCAAATTCATCTCCATAGGCATTTTTTGCAATAAATTCAATTTTTCCTCCATATTTTTCAATTTCTTTTGCAGTGGCTTTACCTATTGCAAATGAAGGAATTTTTTTCCATTCATTATCGATTTTATTAATTGCCCTAACTCCGTTTTTTGAAGTAAATATTAAATAATCAACTCCTTTAAAATCAATAGAAGGAGAAAGAAAATTTATTTTTATAACAGGATAATTTAAAACTCCTTCATATTTTTCTTTTGTTAAAATATAAATTGGTAATTTTACATTTTCCATTTTCAATTTGTATTATTCCCACTCAATAGTGGCCGGTGGTTTAGATGAAATATCATAAACCACCCTATTTATTCCATCAACTTCATTTATAATTCTTGTTGATACTTTTTCAAGAAATTCATGTGGTAAATGACTAAATGTAGCTGTCATACCATCGGTTGAACTTACACATCTGATAGCAACCGTATTGTCGTATGTTCTGTTATCTCCCATAACTCCTACACTTCTTACATTAAGTAAAACAGCAAACGCCTGCCATACTTCATTATAAAGTCCCCATGCTTTAAGTTCCTGTATCAAAATTGCATCCGCTTCTCTTAAAATATTGAGATCTTTTTCATTCACTTCACCCATTATCCTAATAGCAAGTCCAGGACCAGGAAAAGGATGACGATAAACCAAATCTTTCGGAAGTCCAAGTTCAAGTCCTAATTTTCTAACTTCATCTTTAAAAAGCTCTCTTAGAGGCTCAATAAGTTCAAACTTCATCCATTCAGGTAGCCCACCTACATTATGGTGAGATTTAATTGTTTTACTTGGTCCTTTAACTGAAACTGATTCAATAACATCAGGATATAATGTTCCTTGGGCTAAAAATTTAGCATCTTTATGCTTTTTGGCTTCTTCATCAAATACTTCAATAAATGTATGACCAATTATTTTTCTTTTTTCTTCTGGGTCTGTTATGCCTTTTAGTCTACCTAAAAATTTATCTTTAGCATCAACTGTAATTAATGGAACGTGCAGTA
>CAZIBT010000170.1:0-1712 GCA_964537435.1 uncultured Nautiliales bacterium
TATCATCTATTCTTTTTGCATCATAACAAAATATAAATTCTCCCCTTTCTTTAAGAATTTTATTTACTTTTTCAAAAAACTTTTTCATTGGCAAAAATTCCTCATACCTTGCTGTTTTTATAATTTCGTTTTCGCTTTTTAAACTTCCATTATAAAAAGGAGGATTGGAAATTACAAAATCATATTTTTTGTTAAATTCATATTTTAAAAAATCATCATTTAAAATTTTTGCATTCAAATTGTTAATATTTATATTTGTCAAAATAAATTCACTCATTATTTTTTGTTTTTCTATAATATCTAAATTTATTTTTGGAAAATCTCTTTTTATTAGAAGTCCCAATACACCACATCCGCCTCCTATTTCTAAAACATCGCCCTTTATATTAAATTTACATATAAAATCATATAAAAACATAGTATCTGAATTGTAACAATATCCGTTTTTTGGCTGATAAAGTGTTATTTTCACTCCTTTATTTTAATGATATAATTTTATCAAAAAGGAATTAAATGATTATTATCCCAGCAAGACTATCTTCAAGCAGACTTCCAAACAAAGTTCTAGCCCAAATAGAGAATAAACCAATGATAATATGGTGTGCCGAAGTCGCAAGTAAAGTTGATGATGTTGTGATCGCCACCGATTCTCAAGAAGTTATTAAAGCGTGTAAAAAATATGGATTTAAAGCCGTTATGACAGATAAAAATCATAAAACCGGAAGTGATAGAATAAAAGAAGCAGCTGATATTATAGGACTTAATGAAAATGATATTGTTATCAATATGCAAGGTGATGAACCATTTTTGGAACATGAAATACTTGAATCTGTAAAAAATGAACTTTTGAAAAATCAAAATGAATTTAACATGGTAAGCTGTTATAAAGAAATAAGCGAGCTTGACGCAGAAGATCCAAATCTTGTAAAAGTAATAATAGATAAAAATTCTTATGCAATTTATTTTTCAAGAAGTAAAATCCCTTACAATAGAGATAATGCCCAGCACACATATAAAGGTCATATAGGAATTTATGGATTCACAAAAAAAACTCTCGATATTTTTGTTAAATTAGAAGGACATTTAGAACATATAGAAAAGCTTGAGCAGTTAAGGGTCATTGAAAATGGGGAAAAAATAAAAATGATTAAAGTTAAAACCAAAAGTTTTGGAATTGATACAAAAGATGATTTGGCAAAAGCAAGAATCTTAGCTAAAAAATTAAGCGGTAATATTTAAATTATTTTTTTGATCTAAATTTTTATAAGCATGATGAGCTTTTTGTCTGTTTAATTCCTGAATAGCTTTTATCTCCATCATTGCAGCTTCGCTTGCAACTTTCAAATCCTGTTCACTTGGGTCGCTTGGTGCAAGTGCGGCTGCTCTTACCTGCTTTGCAATTGCTATCATCTCTTTTGGATTTTTAGATTTTGGTATGGTTATTTTAACTTCTCCACCTACGGCATAAAGTTTGCCATTTGGACCTCTTTGATATGTATATGTTGGACCTCCACTTATTAAAGAACCTCCTACAGCCATATGTGCTGCTTCGTGTGCTCTTACATGCATATCCCTTTGTTGTAATTTAGCAATTTCTAATTTTTTTTGAATTGTTAATTTTTCTACTGAGTTATTTTTATTTTTAACAACATTATTATTGTCAAAATAATTATTTTCAATATTATTTTGCACCCACATAATATATATTATAC
>CAZIBT010000171.1:0-1703 GCA_964537435.1 uncultured Nautiliales bacterium
CTAAATTATCAAGCGCTTTTTTAAGTGAAGCAGTAGCTTTTTCCCATATTTCATCACTTCCTATTGATTTTTCAGGTCTTGTTGAAATTTCCATTTCATATTCAAATCCAAATTTTTGCATAATTGCATCCACAAAATCTAATACCTTTATAACCTCTTCTTCTATCTGGTCTGGCCTACAAAAAATATGTGCGTCATCTTGGGTAAATTCCCTAACTCTTAAAAGCCCATGCAAAACACCGCTCTTTTCGTGTCTATGAACTGTTCCAAATTCAAAAAATCTAAGAGGCAGTTCTTTATAACTTCTTGTTTTATGGGCAAATATTTTAACGTGTGAAAGACAGTTCATAGGTTTTATTCCGTATTCCTCCGAAGGTTTGTTTTCATCATCGTTTTCAATCTCTGTAAAATACATATTTTCTTTATAATTATAATAATGCCCTGAAATTTTCCACATATAACTTCTAAGAAGCTCAGGTCCTTTTACAGGCTCATAATCTCTTTGAATATGAGCTGAAAAAAGAAGTTTTTCAATATTGGCTCTTAGCATTGCACCATGAGGTAGCCATATAGCCATTCCGGGAGCCACTTCTTCATCAAACATCCAAAGTTCAAGTTCACGTCCAAGTTTTCTATGATCTCTTTTTGCCGCTTCTTCAAGCATTTTAAGATATTTGCTAAGTGCATCTTTTGTTGCAAATGCAGTTCCATAAATTCTTGTAAGCATTTCGTTTTTGGAATCACCCCCAAGATAAGCTCCCGCTACTTTTTGAAGTTTTACATTTTGGAGATATTTTGTATTAGGCACATGAGGCCCTCGACAGAGGTCTTCAAAATCTCCTTGTTTATAAATTGATACCATTTCATCTGGTATCATTTTAAGAACTTCTTGTTTCAATTCATCATCTTTGAATTTTTCAATAGCTTCATTTTTGCTTATTTCATACCTTTCGATAGGTATTTTTTTCTTGGCTAAGGCTTTCATTTTTTTCTCAATATTTTTCAAATCTTTATCGCTAATAGTTTGGGAAGTTTTTAAATCGTAATAAAACCCGTTTTCTATAGTAGGTCCAACATAAAATTTAGCATCTGGATACAATTCTTTAATAGCTTGTGCCATCAAATGAGCAGCTGAGTGCCTTATAAGCTCAAGAGCTTCTTTGCTGTTATCAAAATAAATCGGCTCAGCTGTGCTTATATCTATATTTTTGGCTTTTATTGTCTGCAAATCGACAATATTATCCCCTATTTTATAACCTATAACATTATTCATTTAAATCCTTTTGATTGATAATGGAAAAAAGTGCAGTTTTAAGAAGAAAATTTTTATTCAAGCAAACCCCTCTTTATTGCTATCTCCTTTTTTTATTGAATTTTAACTTAAAATTAAAATTATGTCAATCAATTCCCTCTATTGCTTTTTCCTGAATTTTTAATTTAGAGAATATTTGTGATACAGGTATAAATATTTCTTCAAGTTTTTCAATCTCTTCTTTTTTGCCTAAAATGAGTATTTCATCATTTTTATATATCTCTTTTATTTCTTTGGGATGCAGCCATTCGCCATTTCTGAAAACATACAAAACTCTGGCATTTTCAATATATTTTGCATTGTCAAATTCTCTTAATCTCATATCTTGTGTTATTTGTCCGAAATAAAGATATTCGTCATTAGGAAGTTTAATAGGTTTACCGCTTTCAAG
>CAZIBT010000172.1:0-1688 GCA_964537435.1 uncultured Nautiliales bacterium
AAGAAATTGCAGAAATTTTCTTTTTCTTATTTGTTGCTATGACTTATATAGAAAGCCTAATCGAAAGAGGGGTATTTGATGCTCTTCGTTATAGATTAATCTCAAGAGGCTATTCATATAAAAAGCTCTTTTGGATTACTGGGGCACTTTCTTTTTGGATAAGCCCGGTAGCAGATAACTTAACCACAGCTTTGATACTTTCAACTGTGTTATATACGATAGATAAAAAAAATTTCAAATTTTTGGTTCCAGGTGCCATAAATATTGTTGTAGCCGCAAATGCAGGTGGAGCGTGGTCTCCTTTTGGTGATATTACTACTTTAATGGTTTGGGCAGGAGGTAAAGGAGATGTTGTAGACTTTTTATCACTGTTTCCGGCCGCTTTTTTAGGATGGATATTAACGGCATGGCTTCTTAGTCTTTTTGTTCCTAAGGGCGAGCCTCATTTCGATGTTTTAACCACACCTAAAACCGAAATTAAAAAAGGTGGGAAAATAGTTATATTTTTAGGATTTTTTACAATTGCAATTTCGGTATTTGGGCATTTGGTAATGCATTATCCTGCGATGTGGGGAATGATGTTCGGTCTTTCGCTTTTGCAATTATATGCCTATTATCACAAAAAAAGGCATAAAGAAAACATAAATGTATTTGTAAATATGGCAAAAATAGAAAATGATACTCTTATTTTCTTTTTTGGAATTTTAAGTGCGGTTGGAGCTTTAGCATTTTTGGGATGGCTGATATATATTGTATATCTTTATGAGATTATAGGAGATACCTGGGCAAATGTTGGCGTAGGTTTTATAAGCGCAATTATAGATAATGTTCCGGTAATGGCTTCAATTTTAAAAGCAGATCCGAATATGGGGCATGATCAATGGATGCTAGTTACAATGACAGCTGGTATTGGAGGTAGTTTAATCAGTTTTGGAAGCGCTGCAGGTGTAGGTGTAATGGGGAGAATGAAAGGAATTTATACATTCAATTCCCATATGAAATATGGATGGGCAGTTCTTGCTGGATATATTTTGAGTATCGCAATATGGTATGTTCAGTTTGAAATAATGGGACTTTATTGATAAAATTTTAAATAAAAAGGAAGTTGATGCAATTAGAGATATTAATACTTGATTTTGGGAGTCAATATACTCAGTTGATTGCCAGAAGGCTGAGAGAAGAGGGGATTTACAGTGAAATAGTTCCTTATTTTGATGGAGTAAAAACAGCAAAAGAGAAAAAACCAAAAGGGATTATTTTTAGTGGAGGTCCAGCAAGCGTATATGATAAAAATTCTTATAAAATTGATAAAGAAATCTATGAATTAGATTTGCCAATTCTTGGAATTTGTTATGGGATGCAGTTAATAACCGTTGATTTTGGAGGAGAAGTAGTTAGATCTGATCATCACGAATATGGAAAAGCTGAGCTTTTTATAGACAACCCTTATAAACTCTTTAAAGATGTAAGTAATCCTACAATAGTTTGGATGAGCCATTCTGATAGGGTTGAAAAACTTCCTAATGGATTTAAAAGAATAGCACATACTCAAAATGCTCCTTTTGCAGCTATTGTGAATGAAAAGAGAGATATTTATGCAATTCAGTTTCACCCGGAAGTTTCTCATAGCGTTGAAGGAAGCAAAATTCTTAGAAACTTTGCAAGAGAAGTATGCGGTGTTACAAGCA
>CAZIBT010000173.1:0-1680 GCA_964537435.1 uncultured Nautiliales bacterium
AAGGAGTTAAAATGATTTTGAGATACAAAAATGATTTTCCAAAAATTGCTACTTCAGCATGGATTGCACCAAGCACTGATATCATAGGAGATGTAGAAATAGGAGATGATAGTTCGGTATGGTTTGGATGTGTAATAAGAGGTGATGTTCATTATATTAAAATTGGAAAAAGAACATCTATTCAGGATCTCACAATGATTCACGTAACTCATTTTGAAAAAGAAAAAAAATTAGGTGATGGATATCCTACAATCATAGGAGATGATGTAACAATAGCCCATAAAGTTATGCTTCATGGATGCATTATAGGCAATGCGTGTTTAATAGGAATGAGCGCTACCATATTAGATGGAGCTGAAATTGGAGAAGAAAGCATAGTTGGAGCCGGAGCGCTTGTTACAGGAGGCAAAAAATTCCCTCCAAGAAGCCTTATTTTAGGAAGTCCTGCCAAAGTTATAAGAGAACTTACAGATAAAGAGGTTGAAAAAATTTATCAAAATGCCAAAAATTATGTCAAATATAAAAACGAATATATAAATTTTTTAAGGTAACAAATGATAAAAAAATTAGACCTTAATGAATACATAAACAGACTAAACACCCTTTTTGCAAGAGAAAAAAGTTATATTATTGAAGGTGATATAAGAAAAAATTTCGAATATATAAAAAAACTTTCAAACAAAGATTTTAAATCTCCTCCAAATGTTAAAAATCTGAATACTGAAATTATGCATCTTAAAAAATTTGGCAATTTAAGCCATAATCAAATATTTGAATTTGTCAAAATTATCAATTATTTTATTTACCTTAAAACACGCAACTGGCAGGATTTATCTGAATGGTTCGATAAAATCAAAATTCCAGATGAAATTTTAAACCTTATAAAACATTATAATGACAAAGGCGAAGTAATTGGATTTGAGGAATTTGATATAATAAACCAAAAAATTAAAGAAACAAAAGATTCAATCAGACAGCAGTTATACAAATACATAAATTCCAGAAAACTTGAACCTTTTCTGGTAGATAGACAAATACATTTACATTCAAATGAGGAAACCTTGCTTTTAAGAGGTGGTTTTAATAAAGTTTTGGATGCAGAAATTTTGGGGAGAAGTGCTAATGGATTTTTTTATGTGTTTCCTAGAGGCATCGAAAAATTAAAAAAAGAGCTTGACAATTTAGAAAGTAAAAAAGAAGAAATTTTATATTCAATAGCAAAAGATTTTAGTATTGTATTAAGAAAATGGATTAAATTTTTAGAATTTATAAATAAAGAATTTGATAAATTTGATGCAATACAAGCCAGAATTTTTATGGCAAAAAATGAAAATCTTGAATTTATAATCCCTTCAAAAACCAAAAAAATGTATTTAAGAGATTTTTGTCATCCTGCTTTACATGAGTGCAAACCCTTAAATCTTGAATGGGAGAGGCAAGTTTTAATCATTACCGGGGTAAATGCAGGCGGAAAAACCATGCTTTTAAAATCTATTCTCAGTTCTGCCTTTATGGCAAAATATTTGCTTCCGATGAAAATAAGAGAAAATTCTATAATTCCGCATTTTAAAGAAATAAAAGCTATTATAGACGATCCGCAAAATGTCAAAAATGATATTTCCACATTTGCCGGAAGAATCAAAGAATTTAAAGAAATTTTTCACAAAGAAAATGCTTTAG
>CAZIBT010000174.1:0-1659 GCA_964537435.1 uncultured Nautiliales bacterium
CTTTTCTTCTTTTTTATTTCCAAATAGCCCCATTTTATCTCCTTAAAGCACTGGATAATTATTATCAAAACATGCAAAACAGTAATTTTCTTTTTTATCTTTAATAGCCTTAATTATACCATTAATTGAAAGATATGCAAGAGAATCAGCTTCAATGTATTTTCTAATATCCTCAATACTCATTTTACTGGCAATCAATTCTTCTTTTGTAGGAGTGTCGACTCCATAATAACAAGGGCCAATAGTTGCGGGGCTTGCTATTCGCATATGAACTTCTTTTGCTCCTGCATCTCTTAGCATTCTTACTATTCTTTTAGAAGTTGTTCCTCTAACTATTGAATCATCAATTACAACTAATCTTTTATCTTTTATTTTGTATTTAATAGGACTTAATTTCATTTTTACTTTCAAATCTCTTATTTCTTGGGTTGGTTCAATAAATGTTCTTCCTACATAATGATTTCTCATAATTGCCATTTCAAAAGGAATACCACTTTGTTGAGAATATCCCAAAGCCGCTGCCACTCCACTATCTGGAACTGGAACCACCATATCTGCATTTACCGGAAGTTCTTTTGCTAATTCCTTTCCCATTTCTTTTCTCATATGATAAACGTTTTTACCAAAAACCTGACTATCTGGTCTTGCAAAATAGATATATTCAAAAATACATTGTTTAAGATTAGGTTCAAAAATCATTTCGCTTTTAATTTTATTATCTTCAAAAATTATCATTTCTCCTGGATTAACATCTCTTATAAATTCAGCTCCTACAAGTTCAAAAGCGCATGTTTCACTAGCAACAATATATCCACCGCTTTTTAATTTACCGAGGCTTAAAGGTCTAAATCCAAACGGATCTCTTATTGCAAACATTTTAGAACGGCTAAGAATTATTAAAGAAAAAGCTCCTTTTATTTGCTTAATGGCATCTACAATTCTTTCTTTTAGAGTATTTTTTGTATAATCTTTTGCTATTAAATGGATAATGTTTTCTGTATCCATATTTGTCTGAAAAATAGCGCCTTTTTTTGTTAATTCATTTCTTATTTCTTTTGCATTTACAAGATTGCCGTTATGAACTATTGAAATTTCCCCTAGTCCATATCTGGCAAATACAGGCTGGGCATCAAGTATGGAATCATTTCCGGCTGTTGAATATCTGGTATGTCCTATTGCCATATTGCCTTTTAGTATTTTGAAATGCTCTTCTTTGAAAATTTGCGTAACAAGCCCTCTATTTTTAACCGTTTTTATATGTTTACCATTTGAAGAACTTATTCCTGCAGCTTCTTGACCTCTATGTTGCATAGAAAAAAGAGAGTAAAAACAGAGTTTGCTTGCGTTTTCATTTCCGTATATTCCCACCACAGAACACATTTATTTTTCCTTTAATAATTTTTCTACTTCCTTTAAGGAAATATTTAATCTTTTTGCTATTTCTTCTTTTTTTATTCCAAGTTCATAAAAAGCAAGCACTTTTCCTTTTATTATTCCCATTTCAATCCCTTGTTGAAGACCTTGTTGAAGACCTTGTTGAAGACCTTGTTGAAGACCTTGTTTTTTCCATTTTTCCAAAATAGTCATTTTATCCTCCTTTGGAGTAAGTATGTCAATTATTCTCTCCTCTTTTTCATCTTTAAAAGCGCTTATATATTC
>CAZIBT010000175.1:0-1644 GCA_964537435.1 uncultured Nautiliales bacterium
TTTTTAGCTTTTTTTTGCTCTTCAAATGCACTTTCGTTACTTCTTTCAGCTTGTCCTGCTAAAATCATTCTATTAGCTAAATCATCGCCAACAGAGATAATATCTCCGATAGCATATTTTTTACCTTTATAAACCGCTGCTCTTTTTAATTTAACAAACATTTTTTATCCTTATTTATTTAATATAAACCTTACAGTCCCCGCAACATTTGCAGCTTTAGCTGTAACTGCATGTCCGGCTGGATTATAATTTGTTCCGTTGCCGTCATTTGCATCAGTCGTTAAAACTCTGTTTACATGGTCCCAATATAACTTATCACCAACTTTAATTTCCTTAGCTTCCGCAGCTGAAGCTTCTACAATCTGGTCAGCTAAATAAATAGTAATAGTTTCTCCTGCTAAACCACTTGTTCCTGCAACTGCAACCATTTCTGTTCCAAATTGAATAATATCTCCAACTTCTACATTTTCAGATAGAGTAAAAGGAACTCTATCATCTTCCATAATAATATATGCTTCTTTAGCCATTATTTACTCCTTATTGTCCGTTATTTTTATAAAGACCTCTAAAGTCTTCTGCTGTTACCCCAAAATCAAACACAAGCTCATATTCAATCCCTGTAATATTGCTTCTGTTTACTTCTTCTACGATAGGTTGTCTGTTTGTTCCTTGTAAATAACCAACTTTAATTGTTTTTTTAGCTGCAGCCATATACCAAGCTTTCGCATCTTCAAGTTCCATATCGCTAATTAAATCAAAAGCACCTTTAAACGGATTCGCAACTCCTGCATTATTTGCTTCAACTTTTGCAGTAGAATTAAGAATTTGCAATGCTGTAACTTCAAGCTCAGGCGGAACTAATAAAAATTTAGGAAGTATTCTAAGCTGTCTTCCGTCAAAATCTTTTTGTCTCATCATTCTTGTTCTTGCAGCTGCGAGGCTATCTGTGCTAAGTGCTGTTCCATCGCTGTTATAGTTATTGTGGCTTGCATCAAAAATAGGTTTTCCATCATCCATCACATAATTAGCAAATTCACCTCTTCTTTGTAACAAATCATAAACAAGTCTATTTTGAAATACTGCAACTTGCTCAACCATATCTCTTAAATCATCTGTAAATACGCCTAAATCATCGTTTATTAAAAGTTCTCTTGAAAATGCAAATCTTGCCCCATAAGAATGAATTCCCCAAGTAATACCTGTTTCGCCTTTTTCAACATATTCAGTTCTTCCAAGCTCTTGCACTTTTTTAAAGTTTGCTCCAAAACTTCCTTTTCTGACTTCATTTCTAGGTTTAAAATCTTTAAAATCAACCGCTTGTGTCCATTGTCTAAATGTTACAGGAGCACTTGCAAAAGAATCTTGAATAACTTTATTTTGCACATTAGCTAAAATTTTTGGAAAATCACTTGTAGTCATTGCCCTTACAAGTTCGCTTTCACTTGCTTCTAAAGGTAATCCAGCTACTTTTCTTACAATATTTTGAACGCTCATACCTCTGAACATATCAGCGTCTTTGTGTTTATCTTTTGGATTAAACCCAAGTCTCAACATCACACCATCACTCATTGCTCTTATCATTTCATCTCTTGTTTCATCACTTTTTTTACCAGGATATACACTTGGCTGAGTGTCTGCTCTTTT
>CAZIBT010000176.1:0-1637 GCA_964537435.1 uncultured Nautiliales bacterium
CCGTTTGGGGATTGAAAGTATAGTAAATTTTCTCCCTTATGTCAAGAGTTTTTTTGCTTTTTTTTATTTTTTTTTGAAATTAATGACAATTTGAAGTATAAACGTAACCTGTTGGAGTAATATTTATTTGAATACATCTATCTTTATTATAATTGCATGTGCTATCTAAACACAATCTTATTTGGGCGGTTTTTGTTAATAAGTATCTTTCATTATATTCCAAAGGATTAATATCTCCTGCATCTCCGTCATCACCTTCTCTTAAAAAAACATTACCGAAATTATCAAAAACTAATCTTTTACTTCTTTTAAAATTTACATATTCAACGTTTTTTATTCCATAATATTTCGTTAAATCTAATTTTTTATCTGTTTGATTACAATCTGGATATTGAGAAACTCCGCAATGTCCAATCATTAATTTATTATTTAAAGGATCTTTTGCAATACTTTTATCCCATGCGCTTGTAGGTAAATTTGCTTGAGCATCAAAATTATGAGATGAGCTATTATAAGGAACATCACTGAAAATTTCATACCAATAATCTCCTCCGCTACTAGAAAATCTTATTTGCCACCATTGTTTAAACCAATATTTACTTCTATTTTCTTCCTTTGCAGAAGTATCTAATGGAAAAGGTTGATATTTATCATCTTTTAAAGCCAAACTCTGAGTAAATCTTATATTTTTGACAAGATTATCTGCGGCAAGTTGAAGTTTATCATTTGGAATTGAAATAGAAATTGCTGAAGCTAAAATTCCTATTATTATTATGACTATTACAAGTTCTAAAAGTGTAAAAGAAGGTCTTAAAACCTTCTTATTTAATCTCTTGTGCTTTTTCAACTTGGTATAAAATATCATCCCATGGGTGTCTATACATTGGCATTCCAAGTCTTTTTTCATCAAGGATATGACCGATAAATCCGATACTTCTTCCAAGTATAAAGAATGCATTTAAAGTCCCACTTTCTATAAATTCATTAATTTCTTTCTCAGTATAGCCTAATGCTCTCCACATGTCAACCATTAATATACCGATTGTCCCATCAACATTTAAAATTAAATTTTCTTTTTTAGAAGTTGTTTCTTTTTCAACTTCTAATGCATATTCAAGCAGTGGTGTTGCAGGGAAAAATTCTGCTGCATATTTTTTAAGTCCCTCAACTCTTTTATCTGGGTTTCTAACTGATTTAATTCTATGTCCAATACCTGGGATTGGAATACCTTGTTTTTTCATATAAGCCAAAAATTCTTTTGGGCTCAATCCATTATCATATGCATATTTGAAATATTTAGCAGCACCATCAATTGCACCACCAAATCTAGGACCTATTGTCAAAAGACCTGTAACTAAGCTTTCCACCACGCTTTTTCCTGCTCTTGCAGTAACTTTTGCATTATGAGCCCCGCTTACTGCCGGTCCATGATCGGCTACTGTTTTAATTACTGTTTCAATAAAATCTGTTGCCCATTTAGGATATCTTTTTTTGAACCAAAGTAAACTAATAACATCACCTATACTGTATCCTGTATTAGGAGTTGCGACTTGGCTAATTGGAATACCAGCATAAACAGCTTCTTCTCCCCTATCATCAGAAATTGTGCAAACAAAATTTCTTGGTTTTCTAATTTT
>CAZIBT010000177.1:0-1632 GCA_964537435.1 uncultured Nautiliales bacterium
ACATTAAAATCACATCTTAAAAAAACTTTTGAACCAGGTTTTAAATTTAAGTCTTTTACAGAATTTAATTTCACTTTTTCTCCTTTTTATCATAATTATAACATATTGGTGTATTGGTATATTTGTTATTGATTATTTGTCCAATATACCAATTAACAAATATACTAATAACTTATTATAAATTCAGCCATATCAAGCACTCTATTTGAATATCCCCATTCATTATCATACCAAGTAAAAATTTTTACTAAATTTTCGTTTGTTTGTGTTAAATCCAAAGAAACAATAGAGCTTTCACTTTTATTGTTTATATCGCTGCTTACATAATAATTTTTATCATCAATTCCAAGTATACTTTTTAAATCAGTTTTAGAATGAAATTTAATAAGTTCGTTTATTTCTTCGGATGTTACTTTCGTATTCAAATTAACAACAATATCGATCAAAGATACATTATTCACAGGCACCCTCACACTTCTTCCATCAAGTCTCCCTTTCATTTTCGGTAAAACTTTATAAATAGCTTTTGCCGCTCCCGTGAATGTAGGAATTATATTGCTAGCTGCCGCACGTGATCGCCTGATATCTCTATAATTTGGGGCATCGAGCAGTTTTTGATCCATTGTATATGAATGAATTGTTGTAATAAATCCATTTTGAACGCCATATTTTTCATCTAGAATTTTAATTATAGGAGCAAGGGCATTTGTAGTGCAGGAGGCATTTGAAATAATTCTCTCGCCTTTGTATTCATTATGATTCACACCTAAAACATACGTAGGCGTCTCATCATTAGCAGGGGCTGAAATAATTACTTTTTTGACATTTCCTTTAATAAAATATTTAACTTCATCGCTTCTTAAAAATTTACCCGTTGATTCAATCACAACATCAGCTTCTTCAAAATTACACTCTTTTGGATTTGAAAAAGAAGTAAAATTTATATAATGCTCTCCTATTTGAAGCGTATTTTTATCAATTATATTCACCTCTTCTTTTAACTCGCCTCTTATGGTATCGTGTTTGATTAAATAAGCCGCTAAATTTATATCCATAATATCATTAATTGCCACTAGCTCAATATTTTTTCTTTGAAGCAGTGCTCTTGTAACATTGCGGCCAATTCTACCAAATCCGTTAATTGCTATTTTCATTAAAACCCTTTTTTATTGAAATTATAGTAAAATTTCATTATGAACATTGCAATATTCGGAGGAACATTCGATCCTGTTCATTTAGGACATATTGAAATTGTTAAAAAAGCACTTAAAGATAAAGATATTGACAAAATCATAATAGTGCCGAATTTTTTAAATCCTTTGAAAAATTCTTTTTCAGCCCCAGCGGAAATCAGGCTCAAATGGTTAAAGGATGTTTTTGATGATTTTGAAAATGTTCAAGTGAGCGATTTTGAAATAAAAAAAAACCGCCCGGTCTATTCTATTGAAACAATAAATTATTTTAAACCTAAATATTTTATTATAGGTAGTGATAATTTAAAAACACTTGATAAATGGAAAGATATCGAAGAAATTTTAAAAAAAACGGAATTAGTAGTTGCAAAAAGAGGTGAAATTGATAAAAATTTACTCAACAAATATGGTATTAAAAAAATAATCGATGTTAATATAC
>CAZIBT010000178.1:0-1608 GCA_964537435.1 uncultured Nautiliales bacterium
GAATTATTCATTTTTTCAAGTGCTTCTTCATATCCTTTAACTTTCACCAAACTAACAATAGGTGCGAAAACTTCCTCACATACTATTTTCATATCATCTGTTACATCTGCTAAAATAGTAGGAGTTAAAATATTTCCTTTTCTTTTTCCTCCGGCAATTATTCTAGCCCCTTCTTTTATAGCGCTTTTAATCCAGTTTTCAGCTCTTATTGCAGCATTTTCGTTAATTAACGGTCCCATAAACGTTTTTTCATCAAAAGGATCACCTACTTTTAATTTTGAAGATTCCTCACCAAGTTTATTTGCAAATTCTTCATATATTTTTTCATCAACATAAATTCTTTGCAAAGAGATACAAACTTGACCGCTGTTTGCAAAAGCGCCTATTGCGCATCTACTTGCAGCCCAGTCAAGTTCAGCAGTGCTTTCCACAAAAGTGGCTGCATTACCGCCAAGTTCTAGTGTTACTTTTTTAATGCCAGCATTTTGTATTATAGTTTTACCAACGGGCACACTTCCAGTAAAGCTGATTACTCTTGGAATAGAACTTTTAACAAGAACACTTCCAACATCTGCATCTCCATAAATTACGCTTAGAGCATCTGGGATTGCATATTCACTATCAATAAAAAGCTTTGCAAAGGCGTATGCCGTGTAAGGTGCTTCAGGAGTTGGTTTTAAAACCACGCTGTTTCCTGCAATAAGTGCCGGTGCGATTTTATGAGCCACTAAATTCAAAGGAAAATTAAAAGGTGTTATAGCAACTACCACTCCTGCAGGCACTCTTTTGTAAAAACTTAATGTTTTTGCTCCACTTTTTGTGGCATCTGTTGGAATGGTTTCACCTAAAATATGATATCCCTCAGCTGCGCATATTTTAAGATTTTCAATGCATCTTTGAACTTCCACTTTTGCCTGGGAGATAGGTTTTGCAACTTCGAGTGTTATAAACTTGGCAAATTCATCTTTTCTTTTTTCAAGCTTTTTGGCAACATCTTCTATCCATGCAATTCTTTGATAAAGAGGGGAATTTTTGGATTTTTCAAAAGCTTTTTTTGCTGTTTGCAGGGCTTTTTTTGCGTCATCAGGAGTGCATTTAACATATTTTGTTGTTACATTTTTTGTATATGGATTTATAATTTCTCCAATTTCTCCTTCAAATTCTTTTGAGCCTATCAATTTTTTAGCTACTAATTCCATTTTTCCCTCCCTTTTATTTACTTATGGTAATAATAACAAATTTTTGATAGAATTTCGTAAAAACCTTAAAGGAAAATAATGAATGAAGCAAAATATATCTGGATGAATGGAAATTTTATTCCTTGGAACGAAGCAAAAGTTCATGTTTTAACACATACACTTCATTATGGAAACGGTGCATTTGAAGGGACAAGAGCATACCAGACAGAAGACGGACTTGCAATTTTCAGACTTCAAGACCACACAAAAAGATTATTAAATTCAGCAAAAATTTTAAAACTTGATGTGCCTTACAGCCAAGAAGAACTTGAAGAGGTGCAAATTGAACTTCTTAGAAAAAATGAATTTAAAGGAAATGTTTATTTAAGACCTTTAATTTATTTAGGTTATGGAAAAATGGGACTTTATC
>CAZIBT010000179.1:0-1598 GCA_964537435.1 uncultured Nautiliales bacterium
GAATGAGTAGATGAATGGTAGTAGTAAGACGTAATGAAAATAAAGTTAAATCCCCTGCTCTAAATTTATTATTCAATAATTATTTTTTTATTTTGTTGTTTTTATAGAAAAAAAAGCAACGGCGATTATTATCCAGCCTATAAAAAATAAAATTCCTCCTATAAAAATAATACTCAATATTCCTCCCCAAAAAAACATATTTGCTGCTGTTTTGAAAAGTTTTTCATTTGTAATATCATACACACCATAAAAAATCTGTTTGTATAAAATTCCCAAGACGATTTGTAAAGTAATAAAAATCAAATATCCTATAATTAAAATAGAACCGAATAAAATATCATTATTGGAGTAATTGTTTGTTAAACCTATTAATATAAAAAAGGCAATAAAAAATAAAGATATAGCAATAAATCCTAAAATTATAGAAATAATCCATTTTTTAAAAATTTCTTTTTCTTTTGCCATATCAGAAATTCTTTTTAAAGCTATACTTATCATAACTAATCCAGCAAGATAAAAAATAAAACCAATATAAGGTATCCATCCAAGCAATAAAAAAATTGTTCCAACACCCCCTAAAATAGATGTATTTGATTCAATGTCATTTATAAGTGTATAATTAGGGATAATAATAAAATATATATTTTTGGCATATTCGTCTTCTATTTCAAAATCAACTTCAGCTCCTTTTTGGGGTGGAATTTTTTCTTTCCATTCGCTTAGTTTAAATTTATATCTTTTGTTATTATCTCCTAAAATAATACCCCCATCTTCTTCAACTGCTAATATTTTTCCTTTCATTTTTCCTCCTTTTTGGAAATTATATCAAATTTAATATAAGTTTAATATTTTACATTTAAAAATATACATTATATAATACCGCCAAAAAAGGTTTTAGGTGAGTAAAAAATTAATAATAGTTGAATCGCCAGCAAAAGCAAAAACAATAAAAAATTTTTTGGGTAAAAAATATGATGTAATAGCTAGCAAAGGGCATATAAGGGATTTGCCAAAAACTTCTTTTGGTATAAAAATTGAAGATGATAAGTTTATTCCGCAATATCGTGTAACAAAAGACCATCAGCAAATAGCAAAAGAATTAAAAGAAAAGGCAAAAAAAGCTGATGAAATTTTTATTGCTACAGATGAGGATAGAGAAGGTGAAGCCATAGGTTATCATATAGCAAATGTAATTGGAAAAAATCCGGATGAACTTCCAAGAATTGTATTTCATGAAATTACCAAAAAAGCCATAAAAGAAGCGCTTGAAAATCCTAGGAAACTTGATATGAATAGGATAAACGCTCAACAAGCAAGAAGGCTTCTTGATAGGATAGTAGGTTATAAACTCTCACCTCTTCTTAATAAAAAAATACAAAAAGGATTAAGTGCTGGGAGAGTTCAAAGCTCAGCACTTAAACTTGTGATTGATAGGGAAAGGGAAATAAAAGCGTTTAAACCTAAAGAATATTGGACGATTGAGGGTGTTTTTAAAAAGATTGAAGGAAATTTAATTAAATATAACGGCAAAAAACTTGATAAGTTTGATATTAAAAATAAAGAAGAAGCCGAAAAAATAGTAAATGAATTAAAGCCTC
>CAZIBT010000180.1:0-1597 GCA_964537435.1 uncultured Nautiliales bacterium
CTTTTAGAACTTCCAAAAAGAGGAATAAGTAGAGAAGATGCTTATAAAATCGTTCAAAGAAATGCAATGAAGGTTTGGGAAGAGCTTCAAAAAGGAAAAGCTCCTATTAATGAAAAAGGAGAGAGCTTATTTTTAGAAAATTTACTTAAAGATGAAGATTTATCCAAACTTATGAAGCCCGATGAAATAAAAAATTTATTCGATTATAACTATTATACAAGAAATGTGGATAAAATTTATAAAAGAGTTTATGGAGAATAATTGAAAATTGAAAATGGAAAATGAAAAATTAAAAATTGAATTAATAAATTTTAACACTTCTAAAAATTATGAAGAAAATCTGGAAAAAGTTATAAACATAGTAAATAATGCTTCTTCTGATTTTATTCTTTTGCCTGAAGTTTGTTTAACAGGATTTGATTATAAAAACTGGGAAGAAGTTAATAAATTTGGAGAATATGCTTTAAATAAACTTTCAAAAGTCAATAAGGTCTTTGCCCTTACATTAATATATAAAGAAAAAAATTATTTTTGTTTTTTTGAAAACGGAGTAATTCATAAAAGAGCTAAATATAATCTTTTTGGATTAGAAAACAGATATTTTAAAACAGGTGAAAAACCCGATATTTTTGAATGGAGAGGGTTTAAAATTGCCAATTTAGTTTGTTTTGAGCTTAGATTTATTGAATATTGGGAAAAATTCAAAGGTGTAGATTTGATAATTGTTCCAGCTAGATGGGGAAAAGAAAGGATAGAACATTTTAAAACTTTACTTAAATCTCTTGCACTTTCTACTCAATCACAGATAGTTGCGGTAAATAGTGCAAATGAGAAAGCTTATAGTTGTAGTTTTGATGGCTGGGGAGAAGGGTGTGAGAGTGAAATATTTAAAATAAGCAGTGAAGTAGACTTTGATAAGAATAAGAAAATTAGAAAAAAACTTAATTTAGGAATTTAATGAATAAAATATTAGCTGATAAATTGGCAGATTTGGTGCCTTTTGGTCCAAAAGAATATAAAGCTTTTTGTGAAATAGATAGAAAATTTTTTGTGCCGGAAGGTTTTGAGCATAAAGCATATAATATAACGGCTATTCCTCTGCATGATCATTCCACTATTTCATCGCCTCTTACAGTTGCAAAAATGACGCATTATTTGGAATTAGATGGAGTTGATTCAGTTCTTGAAATAGGATGTGGGAGCGGTTATCAGGCTGCAATACTCAGTAAGATAGTAAGAAGAGTATTTACAGTTGATAGAATATGCTCTTTGATAGAAAAAGCAAAAGAAAAATTTAAAAAACTCGGACTTTACAATATCAATGCAAAATGCGATGACGGGCGTTTTGGTTGGAGGACTTATGCTCCATATGAGAGAATTTTACTTTCTGCTTATATTGAAAATATGGAAAATAATCTATTATCTCAAATTAAAGAAGGCGGATTTATTCTTGCACCGATTAAATATAATGATAAGCAAATAATTACAAAAATTTATAAAAATTCTAAAAAAGAAGAGATAGAAGAGTGTGAATTTGTGCCTATAAAAAAAGGAATAATTAGAAATTAATGAAATTTTTTAAATTTCCTTGACATAA
>CAZIBT010000181.1:0-1597 GCA_964537435.1 uncultured Nautiliales bacterium
TTTTGTCAATTTGAATTTTATTATAACATAATCAAAAATCCTGCAAAAGCTATTAAAGATTCATATAAAAAAAGGTTTTCTCCATATAAAAATCCGGATATAATACTTCCTAAAAATGCGGCAAGTCCATATCCTATACCTGCATAAAACTGTTGAGCCAAAGTTTTATTCTGGTATTTTTTATTTATATACAAAAGTGCAGATGTATGAAATATTGCAAAAGAAAATGCGTGAATAAGTTGAGATGAGGCAATTAAAATCAAAGAATTTGCAAATAAATAAAGCATTAGCCATCTTATAGAGGTTAAAAATATAGAAATTTTTATCCATTTTAGAGGATTTAGTTTGTGTAAAAATCTGTGTCCTATTAAAAATACTAAAATTTCAGCCATAACTCCAATACCCCAAAGCCAGCCAACATATTCTTTTTTTATACCGTGATTTATAAGATAGATTGTGAAAAAATTATAAAACCCCCCAAAACTTATTTGTAAAAAAACAAGACCCAACCAGAATTTGTAATCTTTAAAAAACTTAGGTTTTGAAGGGAATGTTTTTTTAATGATTTTGTTTTCTTTAAAATAAAAAGCACTTAATCCTATAAAAAACATTAAAACAATAAAACATATTAAATGATTTATTTTTATATATGAAAAAATTATTCCATAAAGCATAAAACCAATTGAACCCATAACCCTTGCTTTGCCATATTTGGTGGAGAGCTTTTCAATAGCTATTGATTCAATATAAGGAAAAAGCACAGCAAAAGAAGCACCTATTAGAAAAAAAGCAGTTAAAATCAGATAAAAATTATATGTAAATATCAAAAATGAAGAGAGAAAAGCAACAATAATGCTTAAAATATAATCTTTTTTATTTAGAGGTTTTTTTATAAAAATGAAAGGAGTTAAAAACCTAGCAATAGGCATCATTGCAAATATTACACCAATTTGCGTTGGAGTAAAAAATTTAGAAAAAAGTTTTGGCATAAAAATTACATAATCGCCTATAAGAGCGAAAAAAAGAAAATAAAAAATACTAAGGGCTATAAACAATTTCTGATTTCTTCTTTAAATTTTTTTATATAAATGAAAGCACATTAATTTCCTCTGCTACCAGGTTTAATAGGAGTGCTTCCAGCTTTACACATTGGACAATTTTCTTCTTCATATACCTCAAAATCAAAATCAGCTAAAGCAAAAAGCGGTTTATCGCTCGGTAATTTACATTCAGGTTTTCTTTTGGTTTTTCCATTTACTCTTTTGCAAACGCCTCTATTAGCAATAGCCGCAAATGCTACTACTTTGCCTCCTTTTTTTTCAATTTCTTTGGCTGCTTCCATAGCGCTTCCGCCGGTTGTAATAATGTCTTCGCAAATAATAACCTTTTCATTTTCTTTTACTTCAAACCCTCTCCTTAAGCTCATTAGCCCTTTAACTCTTTCTGTAAAAATAAATCTAACTCCAAGAGCCCTTGCAAGCTCATACCCCGCAAGCAGTCCTCCTATTGCGGGAGAACATATAGTATCAACTTTGATTCCAGCTTCAATTATTTGTTTTGCAAGTTCTTTTGCCAAAACTTCGGCAACTTCAGGATG
>CAZIBT010000182.1:0-1527 GCA_964537435.1 uncultured Nautiliales bacterium
TTACAATAACAATTTCACAAAAAGCAAGAGAGCTAAAAGCTCAAGGAAGAGATATTTTAGCTTTTTCTGCAGGAGAGCCGGATTTTGATACCCCTGAGGTTATAAAATACGAGGCTATAAAAGCTATTACTGAAGGTTGGACAAAATATACGAATGTAGCAGGAATTCCCGAGCTTTTAGAAGCAATACATATTAAACTTAAAAGAGATAATCATTTAGACTATGATTTAGATGAAATTATTGCTAGTAATGGAGCAAAACAAAGCCTTTTTAATATATTTTCAGTTATTTTAAATGAAGGTGATGAAGTAATAATTCCAGCACCTTTTTGGGTTACTTATCCTGAAATAGTGAAATATAATGAAGGGGTGCCAGTTATTGTTCAAACGAATGAAAAAACAGGTTTTAAATTAACACCTCAAATGCTAAAAAAAGCCCTCACCCCAAAAACAAAAGCTATAATGCTAACAACCCCAAGTAACCCAACAGGTGCAATATATTCAAAAGAAGAGCTTAAAGCACTTGCAGAGGTTATAAAAGAAACTAATATTTGGGTAATAAGCGATGAAATGTATGAAAAACTGATTTATGAGGGGGATTTTGTTTCAGTTGCTAGTATTAGTGATGATATGCTAAAGCGCACAATAACAGTAAATGGTCTTAGCAAATCACATGCCATGACAGGCTGGAGATTCGGATACTGTGCGAGCAAAGATAAAGAACTTATTAAAAATATGATCAAATTACAATCTCAGACAACTTCAAATATAAATACAATTACTCAAAAAGCAGCCATTCCCGCTCTTCTTGGAAAAGCTGATATGTCTATTGAAGAAATGAAAAAAGAGTTTAAAAGAAGAAGAGATTTTGTTTATGAAGCATTTAATTCTATAAAAGGGCTTAGTGCAGCAAAACCACAGGGGGCTTTTTATATTTTCGTAAATCACAAAAAAATCACAGAAGATTCAATGACTTTTGCACTTGATTTACTTGAAGAAAAAGGCGTAGCAGTTGTTCCTGGAATTGGATTTGGAAGTGAGGGATATTTTAGATTTTCATTTGCAACTGATTTTGAGACAATAAATAGAGGTATAAAAAGAATAGAAGAATTTGTAAAAGAATTAATATGATCAGACACGTTGTAATTTTAGATCTGAAAAAAAATGCTCCAAAAAAAGTAATAAAAGAAAAAATTTTAAGTTTAAAAGAAAATATTCCAGAAATTTTAAATATGGAAGTGGAAATTGATATAAATTTTGATCCAACCCCTTCAACGATATGTATTATTGCCGATTTTGAAAATAAAGAAGGTTTAAGCATTTATGCAAATCATTCATTACATATTAAAATTATTAAAAATTATATTAAACCTTTTTTAATAGAAAGAAAGGTAGTTGATTTTGAAAAAAAATAAATTATCAAATTTAATAATTTTAATTTTAATCTTAACTATAATATTGCTTTTTTCAATAAGTTTATTTTACAAATACGAATTAAAATCAAACTTATATAAAGATGCTATTATAG
>CAZIBT010000183.1:0-1522 GCA_964537435.1 uncultured Nautiliales bacterium
CCAGCCTGCTCCACTGCTTTTGCATCACGTAAAAGTTTTTCTTTTGAATGTTCATCTTTACCTTTTACCTTATATCCTCCCTCACTTCTTGAAAATTGAGGCATTAATCCAATATGACCCACAACTGCAATTCCGTTTTGTGTAAGTAATTTTATTGTCTCAGCTTTTTCAATTCCACCTTCAAGCTTTATAGCATCTGCTTTTGTCTCTTTATATACTCTTATAGCATTTTTCAAGGCAGCTTCTTTTGTGTTAAATGTTCCAAAAGGCATATCAAAAACAATATAAGCTTTTTTTGCACCGTTGCAAACGGCTTTGGTATGATAAATCATCTGATCCATTGTAGCGCTCAATGTATCGTTTGCTCCAAAAAACGACATATTTAGACTATCCCCCACTAAAATTATATCCACAATTTCATCAAACATTTTTGCAAAAAGCGCATCATAAGCAGTAATCATTGTAAGTTTCTCTTTTTTTTGCAGTTTTGAAATCGTATTTTTCATATTCCGCCTTTTGTTATATAATTTCATAATTATTTATAATTATATCAAAGGAAAACAATGAAAAAGTTAATTGCTTATATTACAACATCTTATCCAGATAAAAATTTTACTGTTGATTTGATAAATGAAATTAGTGAATATGTTGATGCGATAGAGCTTGGAATTCCATTTTCCGACCCGGTAGCTGATGGAGAAATTATTCAAGAAGTTAATAAAAGAGCACTTCAAAAAGGTTTTAAATTAAATGATATTTTTGACGTCAGTAAGAAAATTGCCGGAAAAACTACAACTTACTGGATGGGTTATTTTAATAATTTTTATCACAAAGGTTATGATTTTATGATTGAAAAAGCAAAAAATCTTGGTATAAAAGGTTTTATTATCCCTGATCTTCCATACGAAGAAGCAATCGAATATGAAGACAAATTTCCTTTAATTCCTTTTGTTGCTCCAACTGATAATAAAGAAAGAATAAAAACAATACTTAAAAACCCTAAAGAATTTATTTATCTTGTAGCATATGCAGGTATTACAGGATCAGATAAAAAAGAAGATTTAGAAGAAATTATAAAAATAATTAAAAACATCACTCAAACACCCCTTTTCATAGGATTTGGAGTAAACGAAAAAACAGCCAAAGAAAAAGCAAAAGGCGTAGATGGTGTAATAGTAGGAAGCGCATTTGTTAAGGTTTTGCTTGAAAATATTAGCAAATCGGAAAAAATCAAAAAAATAAAAGAAAAAGCCAAAATAATTAAAGAAGAAATTAATTCTTAATATATAGTTTTTAAAATTACAAACCATTCTTAAACTTTCCTTAAAAATTCCTTGATTTTTTAAGGTTTTTTTGATATACTTTTATAAATCAATCCCGCTAAGTTCTAATTTAGAATTTAGCGGGGGTGATTTGGCTTCGACAGGGGCAGAAAGCCCTAAGCTGCACGCGTGCCTGAGCAAGCACTAAAACGGCTCACTAAAAATAAACGCAGTAAATAACAAATCTTACAGCCCAGCAG
>CAZIBT010000184.1:0-1502 GCA_964537435.1 uncultured Nautiliales bacterium
AATGTTAATTCTATTTCAAATCCAAAAATTATGACGCTTAATAATCAAAAAGCTATTATTAGTGTAGGTAATACGATTTATTATAAATATGCTTCAAAAGTTGTTACTGATCAAAATGGAAATCCAAGCACACAGTATACCGTAAATTCCGAATTTGTAGGAGTAGTGCTTGATATTACTCCTCAAATCAGTGATGATGGAACTATAATATTAAGCATTTCTCCTAAACTTTCAAAGTTTAGGGACATTAATCAATTAAGCGATATTAATAGAGGTATGCCACCTGATACAACGGATAATACAATGCAAAGTATTGTAAAACTAAAAGACAATCAAACACTAGTTTTGGGAGGGCTTATTACAAATGATAAAACTCTTCAAGTAAATGGTGTGCCTGTTTTAAAAGAGATACCTTTAATTAAATATCTTTTCTCATCAAGAGAAAAAATAACCGATAAAAAAGAATTGGTTTTTGTTATTACTCCGCATATTATTGATTTTAAAAAGAAAAAAACATTGAGGGATTTAGGGTTTGGTCAAATTCATTGAAGCCAAAGAGCTTTTTAGGGATGTTGTCGATATAAATTCTTATATCCCTTTGCCAAGTAGTGAAAAAGTAAAGATAGATTTAATAAATGCAATAAAACAAAAAGAAAAAATGATACTTTTAACTGGAGAAGCGGGAAGTGGTAAAAGTTTGCTTTTAAATAGTGTTTATAATGAACTGAATAATCAGCAAATTTTTTTTGTTTCTAATCCTTATTTGGAAATAGAATCAATATTAAAGATAATAAAAGAATTGGATATAAATTCACATCATATTTTGCTTTTGGATGAAGCTCAGCTTTTAACTCCACAGATTTGGGAAAATTTAAGGATTTATGCAGATAAAGGAAATATAACAATCGTATTTGCCACGCATGATACAGATATTAATAATTTACTTTCAAAAAAGCATTTTAAGACAAGAATAAATTATATTATTAAAATGAAACCTATAACAAAAAACGAAACTGAAAATTTTATTTTAACAAAACTTTTAAAAAATAATTACAATGAAATTGCGGCAATGTTTAAAAAAAGGAATTTTGATTTGATTTATAAATATACTAAAGGTTCATTAAGAGCTACAAATCAAATAATGTATAAATTAATGGATGTGCTTGATTATTTTTATAAAAAAAATCCTTCAAAATTTAATATTCAAAAAATAGATAATAAATATATCCATATAGCAATAATGGATCTTAAGGCTACAGATGCATAGATATGACGAGTTGGAGAGAATATATTATAAAAAAAAATATAAAAAAATTTTTTTAATCATAGCTTTTTTTGTAATTGTAATATTCTTGATTGTTATTAATACACATTATCACAAATCACAAAAAAAAATTATTTTTCATCCTCAAAAAATAAAAATAAACAAGCCTTTTATAAAGAAAAATAAAAAAATTAACAAAACTACAACACCTATAAAACAATCTAATAAGAATAAAGAT